>JAKBSB010000184.1 GCA_021845155.1 Thermoplasmata archaeon | reverse complement strand
CCGGATTAAGTGACAGGGTGGCTGCCCAGATAGCTCCACTTGCCATAGAAGGTAAATACAATTCAGCTGGCAACGGCAATATTAAATCTGAATCGCCAACTGGAAAACTTATAACAAATATAACAGGAAGTGAACTTCAGACAGCTTATGATGAAACACCCCTTTTAAATGAAAGCTATCCAACAAATGCAGTTATCGCCACCATACTCTGGGCAGGGGAAAATGGCACAAGCAAAACAACTGTTGCACCGTTTAACCCGGCAGAGATTTATGCTTATTACAACCAGACTTTGCCTTCTTCTGAGCCCCATTCTAAGGTTTACGGTGTACCCCTTAATGGTGCTCCTCCACCGGGTCCCTCTGCAACCAACGATACCACAGGAGCAAATGTCGAGAACAGCCTGGATCTTGAGATGATAGGAAGCACTGCACCGGGATCAAGTATCTACAATGTCTATGGCGTGAATGCAACCAACACTACAATTGACGAGGCATTGCAGTTTATATTGAGCCCCAGTGGACAATATAAAAGCGCGCTGGATAATGTATCAGTGATAAGCAATTCATATGGAAGTCCTGAATATAACAGCAGTGCCTGGTATGAGGACCTGCAGGAAGCCCAGGCAAGAGGCATAACTGTTCTGGCCAGCTCGGGAGATTCAGGAGATAATGTATTGAGCCAGGATTATGAATCAAATCTTGTTTATCCTGGTGATTATGTCCAGTTTCCATCTGCCATGTCATACAATGATTTTGGTGTTACAGCTGTTGGAGGTACAACACTGACTCTTTATCCTAATTATACAATTCAGGACCAGACTGTATGGTATGAAACCGAGCCTCTGCTCAGTGTATTACTTGGAGCTTTTCTTGGAGGGAGCACAGGCGGTATAAGTGACATTTATCCTGAACCGTCATGGCAACGCGAAACCGAAGCAAACAGCGTAATCAATGGATCGGGTAGAGGTGTTCCGGATATAGCAGCAATTGCTAACAACACAATAATGACTCTTACCACTGGGGGCAGCCTGACCCCAGCCCAGTATCTTGTGGAAGGGACAAGCGTGTCTTCTCCAGCAACCGCCGGAATGATAGGTGAAATTGATTCTATTCTTGCAGCAAAAGGTGAAAGCAGGCTTGGTTTCCTTAATCCCTCCATATATCTTCTGGCGCAGAGTTTTCTCTCAACAGGTTCATCATCAGGCAGACCACAGGCATTTTACAATGTTGTTAGTGGACACAATGCTGTTTATTCAGCCCAGAAAGGGTACAGTCTTGTGACAGGGTGGGGATCTATAAATGCCTATAATTTCTCCACTTACATGGATAGAAACTATTCACTGACTTTTATTGAATCCGGACTTCCTCAGAATTCATCATGGTCTGTCAGTCTTGGACCATCAATTCAAGGTAATACGACAGGAAAAAGTATCAGCTTCAACCTGACACCGGGATTCTATCCATACACCATTGGAACAGATGTTAATTATTCCGCAATAACTGTGTCCGGGAAAACTTTCCTCGATTATTCAAATGTAAACAACACAGTAATTTTCCTCAGATTTGCTGAGCTGGTTTTCAACGTATCTCCAGTTTCATCTTTCATTACCGTCAATGATCTGCATATTAACCTGAAAAATGGGTCAGGGGCTTTCAACATAACCAGTGGAGGTTACTTTATAAACGCCACAATGAATCAACACCTCCCATATTCAAACTACATGTATCTATTATTAAACAGCACCTATAATATCAATATATCCCTGGCTGGAATACACGATTATGGTTACCTGACAGGTTCAGTTCTGAAGAATGGCACCGTTGTGACTGCTAATGGTATGGGAATTCCGGTCTATGAGAACCAGTTCAATGTTTCCCTTCCAGTGGGCAGCTACTATATTTCGTCATATATTCGTGGTTACTCCAATCTTGGATCAGAAATTACAGTTAAAGCCAATGGTACAACCTTCATTAATGTAAATACATCAAGGATATTCAACCCAGAACTGGTGACAGGATATCTGAACACGGGGAATGCATCAGTGACATTCGGTCCCTATACTGCCTTCGTAAATTCCACAGGATACTACCAGATATGGGTGAATGCAGGGAATTATTCCATATCAGTTTTTGCAAATGGATACATGCCTGTTACCGCCAGCCACGTATTCCATTCCAGTACGGAAATGAACTTTACACTGTTGCCCCTGCCAACAGATGCAGTTAATTATTCAGAAAATTCAATCAATTCAACATATTACAACATGACCATACAGAACCTGATTCTTGGACATGGTTATGCGGAGGTATCATTCTCCGCTGCTCGGAATGGAACATTTATCATATATCTCAATCTGGCTAACCTCTCTTATGCCACGCAGGGACTGCTCTCATCGTCTACAGTTCTTTTGAATGGTAAATATGTAAACAATTACAGTCTTGCATTTACAAGCAGCAATACGGAAATTCTTGAGGTTAACAATGTTTCAGGTAGCGGGGTAATGTTCTGGAAACTTGTTCCTTATGCAACCCTCCCTTCCAGGAATGTTTCCAACCCGAACTCCCTTACAACTGAATTAGAGAGGGATGTATTGCTTGTGGCAATGGTTCTCGCTGCCATTTTTGCCACCATATTTTCTGTAACCAGAAGAAAAAGGACTAAAACAAGGAAATAGTGAAACGTTTTACAGAATCAGCAAGATATATTGCAAGAAGGATGAACGACTTCGTGAATATGAATGGAAACTTGTTAACAGCACATGGCAAAAATTTATAACTTTATATCGATTGTTCGATATCGATTAAATATGTTCATGGGAATGGGGGCAGGTAGAAAACGGGGAGGATTGCGTTACTGGATCCTTAATCTGCTTTATGAGAAAAGCCTCAATGGTGCAGGCATAATGGATGAAATGGAAAAACAGACCATGGGCTGGTGGCGTCCTTCTCCCGGTTCAGTATACCCTATGCTGGAATCAATGGTTGAGGAGGGCCTTATAATCAGGCTGAAAGATGGGAAATATGAATTAACAGCCGATGGAAAATCTTCTCTTGAAATGACCGGCATGAGATTCGGCAGAACCCCAAGGACGGTGGAAGGTATTCTGGGAGAAATTTCAGGATTCCTCTCACTTCTGGAAGACACTGTCCAGGGAGAAAGCGAGAAGAATGAAGGATTCAGGGAACAGATTGAAAAATTGTCAGAGAGAATGCTAAAACTTTCGAAAAAATTCTAGAATCTAAGCTCAAGAACCTGTGCTCTCCTGAAGTCTTCAACTGGCTTCAGTGGAAAATCCTCCGGTATCTCCTGATATGGAATAGAGGTGTAAAGTACGTTGTCAGTGGTTTTTTCGTCAATAGGACCTGAGATGAACTGGTAATTTCCTCTTGCGGTTTCGTAGTGGTACAGTGTTGAGTTGTCTTTTATGTATTTATTGACATTTTTAATCAGGGAAGGCACATAACGGCAGAACTCCCATCCCATTGAAATATATTCGTCACTGTCAGGATATGTCTTCTTCAAGCCGGAAACATCGTATCCCCCCTCGAAAAGTAAAAGGTCGAGTACCTCGACGAAGCCATTCTTCCTGGCAAGTCCCTTGGAACGGTTATTGCTGTTCTCGATCATGAGGCGGCAGCCTTCTGCTCCTATCTCTCTCGATCTTACAAGTGCATCGCGCATCATGGTATTTCCTATTCCAAGTCTCCTGAAATCAGGATGCAC
>JAKBSB010000183.1 GCA_021845155.1 Thermoplasmata archaeon | reverse complement strand
TCTAGATGAATTTTTATTGCCGATGGGCCGGTGCAACCGACACAGGGGCAGTGTGGAAGTTACTTCTCTGGAGACAGATACCTCCATAACCAACCTGTCCTTTGGCAGAGGAGATTAACTCATGGTGTGGAATTGGATCGACCGAGATCGATGAATCGGGAAGATCCTGAGTTCTGGCTGAGGAGAGGATGTCACACAGAATTAACTGGCTATTCCTTGGGAGAAAGCAGGTGAGGCGCCTGAAGCTGTAAACCGGCATTCCTTAAAATGGCGGGATGTAGAGGATATACTCAATGCAACATATTTTTATCCAATACTTCTTTACACAATGGTGGAACTTCATGAAAAAATAGCTGGTGAGATCACAATATCTGAAAACCCTGGGGAGACCATAAGAAAATGGAGGGAAGAGTTCAACGTTTCGCAGCTTGATCTATCGAAATATCTTGGCATATCTCCCTCTGTAATCAGTGACTATGAATCTGGCCGAAGAAAATCACCCGGCGTGATCTCCATCCGGAAAATTGTACTTGCATTGGTTGATATAGACAGGCGGAGAGGAGGTTTGATCCTCAGGAGATACAACAGCGGTGTCCCATCCGACGCACTTCTTGATCTTGGAGATTACAATCATGATGTGTCACTGGAACGTGTAATCAGGCTCATAAAGGGAACGAACTGCTCCGTGGTTGGCCTGAATCGTTATATAAGGGGATATACCATAGTAGACGGGATAAAGGGCATACTTTCATTCTCATACTCTGAATACAACAAACTCTATGGATGGTCCAGCCAGCGAGTGATATTCTTTACGGAGGTCAAGATGGGTAGGAGTCCCATGATCGCTATCAGGGTGCATCCTCTTAAGCCAGCTGCGGTTGTATATATAAAGCCGGACAGAATTGATGAACTTGCCATAAAACTGGCTGAAATTGAGAGTATCCCACTTATTACCACAGAGATGGAGGTAAAGGATATTTCAAAGGCTATGGCCACTCTCAGGTAGAACATATAATTTCAACAGTTCAGATTGAATTTTCCACGCAATGGTAAACACTTTATATGTTGCATTATTTAGTAGTTGATAATCATGGTACATTACAAATGGGTGGCTCTGTCAAACACCACAATAGGAGTTCTCATGGCAGCCATAAATGGAACCATAATTCTCATCTCACTACCGGCAATACTTGGAAAAGGTGGAATCGATCTCAATCCATTTTTACCTGGTGCCTTTCTGTACCTCATATGGATAATAATGGGCTACAACATTATCACGGCTGTTACACTGCTCACAATTGGACGTCTCTCGGATATCTATGGCCGTACCCGGCTTTTCAATCTTGGTTTTGTGATATTCACAGCGGGTTCAATACTTCTCTTTCTTACACCAGGGAAGGGTACAACCGGGGCTCTTGAGCTCATTATATTCAGGCTCATACAGGGGTTGGGTGGAGCCTTTCTTTTTGCAAATAGCACTGCAATTTTAACCGATGCGTTTCCATTGAATGAAAGAGGAAAGGCACTGGGGTTGAATCAGGTTGCGGCTCTTGGTGGATCCTTCGTTGGCCTCATACTGGGGGGAGTGCTGGCTGTCATTGACTGGAGGTTTGTGTTTCTCGTAAGCGTCCCAATCGGCGTCCTTGGAACTGTCTGGTCCCTGACAAAGTTGAAGGACAATTCAGTCAGGGACAGAAACCAGAAGATCGACTACATTGGCAACATCGTGTTTGGTGGTGGGATAACCATATTTCTGCTTGCCCTGACCTACGGGCTGCTGCCGTATGGAAAAGATGTTATGGGCTGGACCAATCCATATGTTATTGCAGGTCTCTCAGCTGGTGCTGTCCTTCTTGTTGCATTTCCATTTGTTGAGATGAAGGTGAAGCAACCCATGTTCAATCTCTCTCTTTTCAGGATCCGGGCATTTTCCTTCGGGAATCTGGCATCCCTGCTTTCATCCCTTGGGCGTGGAGGTGTCATGTTCATGCTTATCATTCTTCTGCAGGGCGTCTGGCTCCCGCTGCATGGTTATTCCTTTGCCTCCACCCCGTTCTGGGCTGGAATATACATGATACCCATGACGCTTGGGTTTCTCACCATGGGTCCGATTGGTGGTGCGCTTTCAGACAGATATGGAGCCAGGGGGATTGCTACCATAGGTATGTTCATAGTGGCTTCCGCATTCATAATACTCACATTTTTCTCATACACATTTACATATATACCATTCGGCCTGACACTATACATGCTTGGTTTCGGGAGCGGAATGTTTGCTGCACCAAACACTGCTGCCATTATGAATTCCGTATCATCTGAAAACAGGGGAATTTCTTCTGGCATGGTTGCCACAATGAGGAACGTTGCACAGACAGCCAGTATGGGTATATTCTTTACAATTGTGATTCTGGCGCTTTCAACAAACCTTCCACACTATTTTGGAATAGCCCTGACATCAGCAGGAGCACCCCAGCTTAAATCCACACTGGATTCTCTCCCTCCAACAGAGGCAATATTCGCAGCGTTTCTGGGGTACAATCCCATGACCACAATCCTGGCATCCATCAAGGCGTCGGCACCAGGGCTGTATTCATCAATAAGTACAACCGCACTGAACACTATGACCACAAACACATGGTTCCCAGGGGCTCTCGGTCCAGCCATCATGCACGCACTGAGGGATTCATTCTATATTGGGGGATCATTATCGGCAGTCGCGGCCATTCTATCCCTGTTGAGGGGTCGTAAATATGCACATCCAGGAAATGGTGACCAGACAGTTCGGGAAAGGGTTGAAACTGGTGGTGCCAGGACCAGGAACGATTCGTCTGAAAACAAAAAATATGGTGTGACGGGAAAGAGGTTGAATTAAATGGAAGAGCACAAAAATACAGATTCCATAGAGGTATGGAGGACATTTCTTGAAACATGGAAGGTCTGGAAGAAGGGAGTTGAGAGGAATCTGCAGTCAATGGGACTTGGAAGCACAGAATACTCAATATTGCGTCATCTTTCTGAGGATGGAAAGATGCCAATGGCCCAGATGGCAAACTTAATAATGGTCACGCCGGGCTGGATCACCGGACTCATTGACTCCATGGAGAAAAATAATCTTGTAAAAAGAGTAAGGAACACTGACGATAGGAGAGTTATAGATCTTGTTATAACAGATGCGGGCACTGTACTGTTCAGGAAGGCAAAGACCCTTCATACAGAATATATAACAAGGAGCCTGGGTAAAGTGGATTCAGGGTCACTGTCCAGGATCAAGGTACTTCTCGAAGTCATGAGGAGCAGTATAGTTGAGACCTCTTCAGACAAGAAAGAAGATGTTGAGACGAGTACCTGAGGGAACATGTTCAGGAATGATCGGAATAATATGAGTTGTTGATCTTATGAGTCAGGTATATCCGGTTACACAGATCCCACACATGATCAAATGGTAACGAAAGCCTGGACACCTTGCCTTTTTTAACCTTATACTGGAGATCTATAAAATTCACGTTCCTTGGTTTTCGAGCATGCCTGATTGAAAAATCAACTCCGTAATATGTGCTTGTAAAAGTCTCATCCATGACGCGACCATTAAGAGATTTCAGCCATTTTCCGGACAGAACAATGAATGATGAAGCATTGGCAACGTTAAAGGTCCATCTGTACATTACCCTGTGGAATAGATCCATGGGTTCGGCAATGTAGATATCTCCATACCTGCTTGAGAGGTTCTGCTCAATCTCCATGGCCCATCTTTCAAGGCGATCGG
>JAKBSB010000182.1 GCA_021845155.1 Thermoplasmata archaeon | reverse complement strand
ATTGAGGGTTTCGTCAATTTCTTGCTGGCAAGCTATGGAAAACTCGAAGATCATGTTGATGATGGATCTCTGCCTGGGACTCAGGTTCCCCAGTGATTTAAGGACGTATTCCTCCCTTCTCCTGTCCCTAATTTCAAAATTTCCATTTGTCTTGATGCTGGCAATTATCCTGGAGAGTTCTTCCCTCTCATTGAATAAGCGGACAAGTTCCATCGTATTTTGCAGAATGTCTTTCCTCACTTTTTCCAGTAACCCTGACGTAGCATCCCCCATAAAATAAATCACTTTTGTCTCCGTTCATAGTGCGTGTTATTATCTAACACTATATAACTTTTACTTAATTTATAATATGAATGTTCAGCCAGCTGTTCCAGGGATCCTGGTTAACGTGTGCCTATATTTAACAGCGAAGAAGTTGTAGAATGACTCAAGAAAATAACGGTTATTCCTGCATAGATTTGATCATTTTTTCAGGTGAAGGGATTCGTCTGCAAAGAATCTCTCAGTTCTTACGGTAAGGGATGATGCTTTGCATTTTTGGATTGCCGTGGAAGGACGGTAGCACAGTTATATATTTCAATGGAGTTCAGAATCATGGAAAAACAGTCAGAAAAGGATCTTTATGCAGCAGGGGAGGAGAGATTCGGTTCAATAGGATCAAGGATGTATTCGTTCAGCAGGATCATTCCCACAATGCGCAACTTTTACAAATTCGTGCTTGAAGACCTGAATTCGATGGATTTTCAGTATGTGCTTGACATTGGATCAGGAAATGGTCATGTACTGACAGCACTTGCGAAGATGAAACAGAATTTTACAGGTACAGGTATAGATCCGTCTCAGCAGATGATAAGTGTTGCAGCAAAAAAAGCCAAAAAGTTGGGCCTCGGCAGGAGGATCAGGTTTGAGGGTGGAAGCAGCCGCGAAATACCACGCGATGAAAAGTATGACGTGATTTACACTACAATGTCTTTTCACCACTGGAAAGAGAGGGAAAAATCAATTGAAGGCATCATGCAGAGGTTGAACCCGGGTGGGAGGTTTATTGTATACGAAGTAACGGATGATGGAAGCTTCAGCAGGAGATTTGTGAAAACACACCTCATGGAGGCTGATACATTCCGTAACATTGCAAAAAATGCAGGCCTGAAAATAGACCTTAAGGAAAAAAACGGCTACATAAGATGCATGTTCAAAAGCACTGAATAATACCGGTACGGGAAAATATCATTTTTCTATATTCTTTCCCGATCTTTTCCAGGAGCCCATTCCTCCTTTCAGATGCGAAACGTTTACATAACCGTTCTTCAGGAATATTGCACCTGCAGCCCTGCTCCTGTGCCCAGTGGCACATATGAGGATGTATTTCTGGTCTTTTGACAGCTGTGACATGTGGTCCTTTACAGATCCAAGGGGTATGTGTTTTGAATTTGCTATATGCCCTCCGCTGTACTCTGACCTTGTTCTGACATCAACAACAACCGTATCTTCTTCTTTTGCCTTTTTTTCCACGCTGTCGGGATCAAGCTCCTGTAGCCCGTCGGGTGTTATGAAATAATCAAGAAATGACATGGATAGATATTTGTTCACTGTTATTAAGTTTTAAAGATTTTGGATGCATACCTTTTTGCCATGACTATTGCAACAGCCATGTTGAAGTAAGTTCAAGAATGCAATTGATTATTCCGTTTGGTTAATCCTGCATCCATCCATCTCAGTGGCCCTGTGTCTGTAAGAAGATCCAGAACCGGTCCAGACTCAATGGAAAAATGCCTGTGCATATACAGGTCAGCCATGTTGAGGCTGGATTCATCCTCTCCCGGATTCCTTGAACAACCTGCCGCATACATGATCACCATGGAAGCCATCTCCCCAAGAATTTTGAGCAAATCTTTGGCCTGTACTTCAACGTTTCCGGAACCAATGATTCTTTCAACATCTTTCTCGGTTTCATCCATTATCAGGTTAAGATTTTCCTGCACTTTCCTGTTGTCTATCCCACTGACCAGATTCTTCATATCCCTGAAGAGAAAAGAGTGGGCGTCCTTCTTTTTCATGACCTCGATCATGTCCAGTGCCTGTATATTGCTTGTTCCTTCCCAGATTGATGTTACAAGGGCATCCCTGTGGAACTTGGCTACCGGAAATTCCTCCAGGAATCCGTTTCCGCCGAAAACCTCCATGGAATATCTTGTTATGTCGGAAGCGGCAGATGAAGCCATGTTCTTGGATATATGCGAAAGAAGCCTTGCATAGTGGTACTCATCGGAATAAGGTGGAAGATCACTGCATGTTGAAGAAAACCGGGAAGCTGCGTAAAGTGAAAGATAAAGTGATGCCTCCAGCTCCGACTCCATCTCCAGGAAATCCCTGGCCAGGAGAGGATGATCAATTATTGTTTTTCCGAATGCCACTCTGGTGTTTGCGTAAAGATATGCCTCCCAGAGTGACTTCCGGGCGATTCCTGTTGCGGCTATTGCATCGTCAATCCTGGATATTGTGAGAACCTCCATGCCATAATATATCCCCCTGGCAGAATCGCCAAGAAGGTAGGCCTCTGAATTATGGAATTCCACTTCACCTGTTGGTACTGCGACAGTTCCCAGCTTGTCCTTGAGCCTCCTTATTGAGTAGTTCAATGTTCCGTCTTCTTTCAGTGCCGGAACGAAGAACAGGGCAATATTCCTCACCCCATAACCCGGCCTGAACTTGGCAGTGACAATTGCACCATCGGCTAGGCCGGCATCGCTGGCAAAGTACTTGTCCGTGCCGTTCAGGGTCCACCTGTTTGAGGACAGTTCCGCAGTTGTGTTGTTTGAGCCGAGATCGCTTCCACCCTGTGTTTCACTGTAGAACGTTGCACCGAGCCAAGGTTTTTCTGCAGAAATATACCCTGGAAGGTATTTGTCCCTGACTGAACTGTCTCCGTATTTTCCTAAAGCATAGGCCGTCTGTGCCGTAAGTGTTATTGTACAGAATAGTCCGGAGTCGGAAATGAGATATCCGGATACGAAATGATACATCCATGGGAACTTCCCTGAGGCACTCTTCCGTACGGAACCAAGCTTCAGCAGTTTTGCGAGAATATATTCATGATCAGGAGATACCCTTACATAATCTATTCTTTCTCCAGTTATGCCCCATGTGTAAAGTCTTGGCCTGGCGGAGTGATCGATAAAATCGGCAGACTCGATCATGTGTTCTGAAACAAAGCTCCCAAGATCCTTCATATCCTGGTCTCCATTAAATCCCAGAAAGTTCAGTATCCTTGAAAGGGGAAGATCGCCGGTAAAATAATTGACACCCTTGCTCAGAAATAATTTTCCAAAGTCGTTTCTCATTGTATCACTTCATTATTTTTACCATGCCTATATTCTTGTTGTTGCCAGTGTGTTTTTGCATTCTGGAAAATTGATTTCACCTTCATACTTATAAACCAATTTGGATTATGAGAGCATGGAAACTTTCGAAGTACTGGAACATATGAGGGAAAATGCTGGGAAAAGCGGAAAATTCATCATAACTGCCATGGACTTCCTTGAACCCACCTACGTAAAGGTTGAAACCGGAAGAAATCTTGAAAAAGGTACTTTGATAGAGGTTGATGGAAAAATTGCTTATCTTGACGGATCAGAAAAAGGGAAGGTGGTCATCAGGAAAGATGGGAATGAGGTGCGGGTGAGCAACGCTTTTGACATAAAATACACAGGCGGATATTCACTTGACGGAAAAACCGTGTATCTTGATGAACATTTTCCGGTAACCCTGAGAT
>JAKBSB010000181.1 GCA_021845155.1 Thermoplasmata archaeon | reverse complement strand
GAATACGTTGTAAATTATAACGTAAGGTCAGGTTTTATGGATGAATTCAGATTTGAAAATGGGATTATACATAATATCAGTCTTTCTCCAGATAAAAACAAACTTATTCTGGTAAATAACAGATTTGAACTGCACAGTTTTGATATGAAAGAAAAGAAGTTAGTCCTCGTGGATTCCTGCGAAAAAGGATTCATAGAGGATGTTGTCTGGTCGCCTGACAGCAGATGGATTGCATACACCTATCAGAATTCTCCAGATACAAGAAATATCAGGATTTCATCCTCCGACGGAAAAACGAAGATCGACGTCACATCCTACGGTGGACTTGATTACTGCCCAGTATTTGACCCAAATGGCGGTTATCTTTACTACATCTCAAGACGTAGCCTTGACCCGGTGTACGATAAAATACTGTTTGATCTGGGATATCCAACAGCCGCGAAAGTAAATGTTGTTTCATTGCGAAAGAACATGAATTCTCCCGCAAATATGGTACCGGAATCTTATTCGGGCAAAGTTGATGAAAAGTCAAAACTGAATATAGATGTAGAAGGTATTGGGAACCGCATAGAAACAATGCCTATGGAAATGGCAGATTATGAAAAAATATCAAGTGATGGTTCAAGTGTATTCTATCTTGAATTCCCACCTGAAGGTGCAATGAAATACTATCTTTACAGTGGAGCCAAAAGATCATCGGGCACGTTGAAGGCATATGATATCAAGACTGGAAAAATAAGGGTTGTTGCGTCTGGAATCAGTGATTTCAGGCTTTCACGGGATACGAAGAAGATTCTCATAGAGAGTGCAGGGAAGTACAAAATTATAGCAGCTACGACAACTTCAATGGGTCTTCCAACCCTGCCAGGAATGCCTGGATCCACTGAAGATATAAACATAGATATCCAGAGAATACGCTTTCAGGTGGACCTCAAATCAGAATGGGATGAAATGTTCAGGGAAGCATGGAAGCTAATGAACGAAAACTACTGGAATCCAAGAAAGGTAATGGAAGAATGGAAAAAAGTATATGATTTGTATCACCCCCTGCTTGAAGGTATTTCCACAAGATCCGAACTTTCCGATCTCATAAAGGAGGCAAACGGTGAGCTTGGGACTTCTCATGCATACGAAATGGGAGGAGACATTTCAGACAAGAGGATCTCAAAGGTCGGAAAATTGGGAATTCAGGTCCGTAATGGCACCCAAGGATTTGATCTCTTGAAGCTGTACAGGGGTGATCAGTCAAATCCGGAGGAGAGAAATCCACTCCTGTTCTTTGGAATCGAACTAAATGGAGCAAGAATAACAAAATTTGACAACATACCAACAAACGACAAAGAGCCACTCGGGAAACACCTTCTCGGAAAGGGTGGTTATTTTGTCAACATGGATGTCTCAGTCGGGGGAGAGGACCACAGGATTGTTGTCAAGGCAATGGAAGAGGACAGAAGATTACTTTACAGAGATTGGGTTGAAGCCAACCGGGACTATGTGCATAAAAAAACAGATGGAAAGGTTGGTTATGTCCATATTCCCGACATGGGACCAATGGGATTTGGTGAATTTCATAGACTTTATCTACAGGAGTACAGGAAAGACGGAATGATTGTCGATGTGAGATGGAATGGCGGTGGCCATGTTTCGCAACTTATACTGGAAAAGCTTCGCAGGGAGATACTTGGATACGACTTCCCCAGAAGAGGGGAACCGGAACATTACCCTGCCTATTCTGTTAACGGTCCCATTGTTGCACTGACAAACGAAATGGCTGGTTCCGATGGTGATATATTTTCCCACAGCTTTAAGTTGATGAAACTGGGTCCACTGCTTGGCACCAGGACCTGGGGTGGAGTTGTTGGCATTAACCCGAAGATCACCCTGGTGGACGGAACAACGGTGACCCAGCCTCAATTCGCTTTCTGGTTCAAGGACGTTGGCTGGGGGGTGGAAAACTACGGTACAGATCCAGATATCGAGGTGGAGAATGGCCCTACTGATTATAAGAATCACAGGGACATCCAGCTTGACAGGACGATAGAGGAAGTTACAAGATTAATCTCGGAGAGGGGAAAAATAATACCCAAGCTTCCGGATAGAAATTGATGTTAGTGATCGGTTTCACTGGCTTGGGTTCTCACTACCCAGCATTTTCTTATAGATCAAATCCATCTTCCGGTTGAGGCTGTCAAGGTTTTCCATTATTTTTGGAACGTGAAGGTTATAGATGCTCTCCAAATTATCTATCTTTGTCATCAGCATATCAACCTTATTCTGCAGGCTTGATGAAAGTTCTATGTTCGGGGTATTCTGTGGAGACAGGTTTCTCGAAACTCTCCTGAAATAATCTTTGTCGTATATACCCGATAATTTATCAGGTTCCATTAGAAGGTCTTTGGCGGAAACGTACTTTGAGAATACGAAGTCAGTGAATTTCTGGTCATTGTCTCTCGCCTCAAGGCAATCTTTCTCCTCAACGGGAACAGATAGCCCATTTGAGAACAAGACCTTTAAGCCATTGTCTCCACACATAGGGTATTCAAAAGTCTTAATCCTCTCCTCAACCCTTCCCTGAAGGTCCGAAAAAACAGTAAATGGAAACGATCCCTTCAGGGCCAGTACAGTCCTCCTTAATTCCAGAAGTTTTCTGTAACTCTCGGATATCGCTATGTCATTTTTCAGTGCATTGTGATCTAACGTAATTTTCAATTGGATCCACATTATAAAAACTATCTGCCATGAGAAATATCATGAACGAAATTAACCAAATGTCTTGCGGTGTTTTTTGGCAGAGAATCTATTTCACTCTCTTCCGAAACTCTCATCGATTATATCTGTTGGAGACACTTTTTTCATTCGTCTTCTGTTTCCGTCACCAGTGATCCTCCGGAACAGGAATATCAGTAAGATTATTACGGGTACTGCTGGAATCCACATCATCATTGGATAAAGAAGATCGTATGGTGCAGGATATGTTATTTCCATTATGATCTCCGTAGATTCAAAAAGTCCAGCAATCATAAGCTCCAGAACAACGAAAAGGTAAATCAATCCTATTTTCTTCATTCTTGATCTGAATTGATCTCCTCTCTTTACCAGAGTGTAAATCAGATATAAACTGGCACCTGTTGCAATGGAATACGAGGGGAGTTCCAGCCAGGTGTGAGGTAATATGGCCAGTGTAAAGAAAACAAGCATGCCTGATGTATGCAGCCCTGTTCCCTCAAGTGCTATTATTACGGCTGTTTCCACAATGGAAAAGAAATAAAAGAAGACCCCAATAACTGGTATAAACTCAATTGAAGCTATGAGGAGATTATGGGGAAAAATTGATAGAAACATTGGAAGAAATGATTTGCTATCTATGGAGTTCTGTTCGCTTTTGAATGTATTATATAGGGAGGCATTATGTAGACTCAGGGACGAAATTGCCACATATATTGCCATCTGCAGAATAAAAAGGATAAGAAAAATTCTTCCGAACCTCAGGGATCCGTTCCTGAAAAGAAAGCTGTCGTCTTTCAACAGTTCTTTATGTAAATCAACCAATTAATAGTTTTCCCGTTTAACAGGTTTCAAACCTTGGTTGATAATTTGAAAATTGGAAATATTCTGATACAGTTACTTTGAGTACAAACCGCACAATTTTCTGGTTCAGGAAGTGTTCATAAGATTGCTGGAATCCGTATGCAGATAAAATCAACTGAAGCCTGACAGGGTACCAAGCAAGTATTACGGGTAAAAATTTATCCACAGTAGAGCGTTAGTATTTTCTAT
>JAKBSB010000180.1 GCA_021845155.1 Thermoplasmata archaeon | reverse complement strand
GGCAGATTTTAACACGTCTAATAAGGTTTAGTGATCCAGCCTTCCAGCTTCAGCAGGAACTCCCCATTCCAAAGGTTCCTGTGGGAATTTCATTCGTATGAACTCCCTACATCCTGAAAGTATCCTGACCTCCGGGCTGTGTCTTCCACCATAGCAGATAAGGTTACGCATGAAGCAAAATTTCAATCATCCTCTCTCACCTGGGTCTAAGAGTCGACTGAACAAAGTCCCGATAGTGAAAATCAGATTTCGTTCTTTTTTATCCCATACATTTCCGAAGGGTTTCTCCAGTCTGTGACTTTTTCAAAAGTGGCCGAAAGTAGTTCATAAAACATTATTAGATGATATTACATATAGATCGCATGGAATTGATGGGTGGTTACCCTGAAGAATACTGGTTTGATCAATTGAATGTAGACAAACCGCTCACCTACAGCGAGTCAATTAAACTCATGGAAGAGCTGGATCTGTTTTCCCTTATGGATCTCGGAAATCAGTTGACGTCGAGACAGGTGGGGAACGTGGTCTCCTATGCCGTGTCTTACAATATAAACTATTCAAATTACTGCGCAGCAAGCTGTCCCATATGTGCATTTTATGTGCCTATGAAACTCAAGGGTCGAAGCGACAGAGGATATGAGCTTTCAGTGGAAGATGTTAAGAAGGAGGTCGAGAAGGCTAAGAACCTTGGTGCCACAGAAATACACATAGTTGGGGGATTCAACTCTGACCTTCCCGTGGAATATTACGAGGAGATATTTTCAACAGTGAAGAAGTATGACCCGGACATAACGCTTAAAGCTCTTACAATCCCCGAAATTGATTTCATAGCAAGAACAACCGGAAATTCGATCCAGGAGCTCATATCGAGACTCAGTGCCGCAGGAATGGATGCCCACACAGGCGGAGGAGCTGAAATATTCAATCACGATGTCAGAGTTCAGGCATCTACCAGGGAAAAAATAAGTGGAGAAAAATGGCTGGAGGATGCCAAAATAATACACTCCATGGGCATAAAGGGGAATTCCACCATGACCTATGGCCACGTGGAGAGATGGGAGGACATAATTGATCATATTGTCAGGTTGAGGGACAATCAGATTGAGGTTCCTGGTTTTCTTTCATTTATCCCATTGAAGTTCAGCATAGAAAATACCCCGCTTCAGAAGATGGGTAAAGTAACCACGGCTTCATCCGGTGAAAAAGACCTGAAGGTGATATCACTCGCCAGAATCATAGCAGGAAAATACATCAGGAACATCAGTGTTTACTGGGTGGCACTGGGAAAAGAGATAGCCCAGCTGGCGATCAACGGTGGAGGCAGCGATCTTGTTGGGACCGCATTCAGTGAAAAGGTATTTGGCGCCACTGACAGGAAGGAGGGTTCTTCAGTGGAGGAATTAAACAGGATGGTCAGACAGGCGGGAAAGATTCCGGCCCAGAGGGATACTTTCTACAACATAAGGCACTATTTTTAGGAAGAATGTAATTTGATATCGCTTATAGATTTCACTCACAGTTTTCCCTTAATTGAGGCACTTTCCTCACAGACGGAAATGGCCAGAGGAAGTCCGTCCCATAACCTGAAAGGAATCCTCAATGGGGATTATTCTCTGGCAATGGTCTCACTTGTTTCGTATCTCGAGAACATGGATGACCTGGAATTGATAAAAGGTGCAAATATCCATACTCGTTCACAGACACTTTCGACACTACTTGTTTCAAGGGGAAATGACCTCAGGAATGACATGGAAGTTGCTGTGACAGCCCATACCAGAACCACAGAGCTTTACATGGATCTTGTTCTGTCCAGGATGGGTATTGGCCCGAAAAAGATTTACAGTAAGGCGACTGAAGCTGAGGAACTGCTTGAGGAAGCTGAGTATGCCCTTGTTATCGGTGATGAGGCGCTCAGGTATTTTCATGGAAACAGAAAGATAATCCTTGATATCGGCTATGAAGTGTCCCATTTTTTCAAGCTTTATCCACTTTACGCAGTCACAGTTGCGAGAAAAGGATCAGTGGACATGGAAGAGGTTGAAATCTTGGCCAGGTCTGTTGCCATGAGCCATGACTATGTTGCAGAATCGATCCGTAAAGCATCCATGGAACGAGGTATAAGCAGCAATCTCCTGGCTTACTATTATGATCTGATCAGTTATGAATACAGCCAGAATCTGGACAGGACACTTGATTTTGTAAAATACATGATTGAACCATTGAAACAGTGATCTGTCATAGAATTGATTCTCAATGTATTTATATAGAATTGCCCTTACGACAACATGTTTAAGGATAAATTCACCACAATTAAAGAGGGATACACATTTGACGATGTTCTTCTTCTTCCTTCAAAGACCTCAGTGGAACCAAAAGAGGTTGAAATTTTCTCAAAAGTCTCAAGAAATATAAATGTCAGGATACCCATAGTAAGCTCCCCAATGGATACAGTCACTGAATCAGAAATGGCCATAGCCATTGCACGTTTCGGGGGAATTGGTATTGTTCACAGGAACATGACTGTAAACGAGCAATCACGCATCATAGTAAAGGTTAAGAGATCGGAATCCACAATCATAAGAAATGTGCTTACAGTCTCCCCGGAAACATCACTCACTGAGGTAAGGAGCATAATGAAGGCCAAGAATGTGAGTGGCTTTCCTGTAGTTTCAGGTGAAAAGCTGGTTGGGATACTGACAAAAAGAGATCTTGAATTTGCTGGAAAATCAACCAGGTTTGTAAGCGAAGTCATGGTAAAGGATGTCGTGTCTGCACCTGACAACATCGGCATCGAAGAAGCAAGGGAAATACTTTACAAAAACAGGATAGAGAAGCTTCCCCTTGTAGATAAGGGCAGGCGTGTTGTTGGTCTCATTACAGCAAAGGATATTGTTACCAGGGAAAAATTTCCAGATGCAACCAGGGACGGCAAGGGACAGCTTATGGTTGGCGCTGCAGTTGGACCATTCGATATTGAAAGGGCACTTACCATGGAGAAGATTGGTGCTGATCTAATTGTTGTGGACACGGCTCATGCCCATAATGAGAATGTGCTGAACTCACTTAAGAAGATGCGAAAGGATGTTTCTATAGACATAGTGGCAGGAAACATTGCCACAACTCAGGCAGCAGAGGATCTTATATCAATAGGTGTTGATGGACTCAGGGTTGGAATAGGCCCAGGTTCCATCTGTACAACCAGGATTATAGCGGGAATAGGAGTTCCGCAGCTAACCGCAATTTCGGATGTTGCAGAGGCAGCGGCCGGGAAGAGCATACCGGTAATTGCGGACGGTGGAATCAGGTATTCCGGGGATATCGTAAAGGCGTTTGCCGCTGGAGCAAGCTCCGTTATGCTCGGTTCACTCCTTGCAGGAACCGAGGAGAGCCCTGGTGTTGAGATGATCATAAACGGAAGGAAATATAAGTCATACAGGGGAATGGGCTCCCTGGGTGCCATACAGACAGGCATATCGGACAGGTATGGAAAAATAGGGACAAACAAGTTTGTGGCAGAAGGCGTGGAGGGTGCTGTTCCATATCGCGGAAGGGTCGATGAAGTACTTTTTCAGCTCATGGGAGGGCTGAAATCCGGGATGGGATACGTCGGTGCAAAGACAGTACATGAACTCAGGGAAAAGGGGCAGTTCATTAAGATTACATCAAGCGGTTTAAGGGAGAGCCATCCCCATGATATCAGAATAATGATGGAACCTCCAAATTACCAGATATATCAGACCTGATTAATTCTCAGCTCTGAAATACTATGTGGCAATTGAAACATATCTCACGTGTCAATCCAGTAT
>JAKBSB010000179.1 GCA_021845155.1 Thermoplasmata archaeon | reverse complement strand
CTCCTTCCATACGGAAAGGACGTGATGGGCTGGACCAACCCGTTTGTCATAGCAGGACTGTCTGTAGGGGCAGCACTCCTGGTCGCATTCCCATTTGTCGAAACAAGGGTAAAACAGCCCATGTTCAAGCTCTCCCTTTTCAGGATCAGGGCTTTTGCCTTCGGTAACCTGGCATCACTTCTTTCTTCGCTGGGCCGGGGAGGAGTAATGTTCATGCTGATTATCCTTCTCCAGGGTGTATGGCTTCCACTGCACGGTTACTCCTTTGCATCAACTCCCTTCTGGGCCGGAATCTACATGATTCCAATGACTCTCGGATTCCTGACCATGGGTCCACTTGGAGGTGCGCTTTCAGATCGCTATGGAGCAAGGGGCATAGCAACTATAGGAATGTTCATAGTGGCTGGAGCATTTGTGATCCTGACATTCTTCTCATACACATTTACATACCTTCCATTCGGTCTGACGCTCTATATGCTCGGGTTTGGAAGTGGAATGTTTGCAGCTCCAAACACAGCAGCCATCATGAACTCAGTATCTCCTGAGAACAGGGGTGTTTCATCCGGAATGGTTGCAACTATGAGGAATGTGGCACAGACTGCAAGCATGGGAATATTTTTCACAATCGTCATACTGGCACTCTCAACAAACCTGCCTCACTACTTCAACATCGCCCTCACATCAGCAGGCGCACCCCAGCTGAAATCAGCACTTGATTCACTTCCTCCAACAGAGGCAATATTTGCGGCATTTCTCGGGTATAACCCCATGACCACAATCCTCTCTTCCATCCAGGTCTCCGCTCCAAGCCTTTATTCATCAATAAGCAGTTCAGCAATAGCCACAATGACGGCAAACACATGGTTCCCTGGGGCTCTGGGTCCAGCTGTAATGCATGCTTTAAGGGATTCTTTCTATATTGGAGGGACTTTATCTGCAGTTGCTGCAATACTCTCAGTGCTCAGGGGAAAGAAGTACGCGCATCCTGGAAATACAGCTATACAGGATGATAATGGCGGACATGAATCAAAAAGTTCTGTGAATGAAAGAACAACGGTGGACAGCAGCAAGGCAGGCGTTGCGGGATTAAGGGTGAAGTAATATGTCTAAAAATATAAATACAGATTCAATAGGTGTATGGCGAACATTTCTTGAAACATGGAAAGTATGGAAAAGGGGAGTGGAAAGAAATCTCCAGACCATAGGTTTAGGAAGCACAGAATATTCCATACTGCGGCATCTTTCTGAAGAGGGAAAAATGCCAATGGCCCAGATGGCAAACCTTATAATGGTAACTCCGGGCTGGATCACCGGGCTGATAGACGCCATGGAAAAGAACGGCCTAGTAAATAGGATTAGGAACACTGAAGACAGGAGGATTATTGATCTTGTCATAACGGAAGCCGGAACTGATCTGTTCAAAAGGGCAAAATCACTTCATACTGAATATATTGCCAAAAGCCTTGGGGGAATGGATCCGGAATCTCTTTCAAAACTAAAGGTTCTTCTTGACGACCTGAGGGACAGCATAGTGGAAACCTGTTCAGTGAAGAAGGAAGAAACAGCAGGAAGCACCCGACCGGTTCAGGATCCGGACTGATTTCAATAATAGGAATTATTAATCTTGTGCGTCAGGTAGATACGGTTGCACAGGTCCCATACATGTTCAAAAGGCAGTGAAAACCTTGAAATTTTCTGCTTGTGCACCCTGTATGGCAGATCTATGAAACTTACGTTCCCGGTTTTTCTTGTATGCCTTATTGAAAAATCAACCTCACAGTATGAGCTTGTGAATGTCTCATCCATTACATGGCCATTGAGGGATTTCAACCACTTCCCGGAAAGTACAATGAACGATGACGTATTTGCAACGCTGAACGTCCATCTGTTCATTGCCCTGTGGAGTATATCCATGGGCTCTGCAATGTATATTTCCCCAAACCTGCTGGAGAGATTCTCCTCTATTTCATAAGCCCATTTTTCAAGGCGGTTTATATTAAGCTTGCCTGAGAGGACATTTCTCCTTCCTATTCTCATGTATTTTGATTTCATAACAGATGGATCCGGTATCAGTATCCTGTTATGATCATTCGCAGCATGGCTAACCGCTTTCCTGAATTCCCGGCTGTTGCCATAAAGACTGGTATTGGGGCTGGAAATCACGATCCATTCTGGTTCATACTTCAGGGCAAACCTTATTCCTTCATTGACGCATACCGAAAAGTCAGGCCTTCCGTCTCCGGTTCCGGAGTAAATTTTTCTGAAACCACCAAAAAGATCACCGTCTGAATGCGATCCCACATTTTCTGTGTGGGGATTCCCGGGTATTACTGCTATTATATCATCCAGTCCCTCTATTTCAGAAATTACGGGTTCAGCCCTCCTCCTTTTCCGCATCCACTCTATGATGGACGCTTCTGAAGAAAAACCGGAAAAAAACTCATTGACTGCGTCGAAAGATTGCTGGTAAAAGATCGTATCCATTCTTTTCATGAAGTCAGACATCATTTGCAATGCACCTTTGCGGTTTGTGGCATAAATGGAATATACATGTCATATAGCTGTCAGACATTTATATCCATCAGTAATAATAAAAAGTAATTAGGTTATTTAAGGACAATGAATTAATGCTTCATACCGTCACGAAATCCGGAAAATTCTAAATAAATTCATCTGATTGAAATAATATTGAAATTAATTAGATAACAATACGCAATTCTTAACTTTAATGGGGCAATATGGAACCAATAGAAAGTGGTTGATTAAAATGTCAAAAATTCTCGTTATTCTAATAACCGGCAAAGATAATATAAATACTGAAATGGTTGCATTCAACTTCGCAGCAAATGCTGTGAAAAATGCAAAATCAACAGTAGAATTCATGTTCCTCGGAAGAGGGGTCCAGGCTGCGAACAGGAAGCAGAAAAGCTCCCCACAGTTCAAGGATCAGCTGGATATTCTTCAAAAACTATCCATCCCTGTCAAGATATGCGAGATGAGCATGGCAGGGGAAGGGCTTACCCCTGACGATATATTCCCCGGACTGGAATCAGTTTATGGCGGCGTTGAAGCTGATGCCAGGATACGGGACGGTTATTCCGTCATAACCTTCTAGGCGCATTATGTACCCAATAACGGATATTCAGGTTATTCTTTCAGTAATTTCCGGCATCTTGGTTGGATTCTCGTTAGGGCTGATTGGCGGTGGAGGCTCAATCCTTGCCATACCGTTGCTCATTTATTTTGTGGGGTTTGATCATCCGCACATCGTGATCGGAACAACCGCGCTTGCAGTTGGTGTAAACGCATACCTGAATCTCATACCGCATACATTGAAAAAGCATGTCAATTATAAAGTCGGTATAGAATTTACCTTGCCAGGAATTGCGGGTGTCCTGGCCGGATCTGAACTGGGGCTTCTGACTCCCGGAAATGATCTGCTTTTCTTCTTCAGTTTCCTGATGATTGGCATAGCAGTATATATGCTAAAGAGGAAATGCATCGACATTTCACAGGTCGAGAGAAAAATAGCCAGGTCATCAAAATCACTGGCTATACTTATCCTTACAGGGCTTATAGTTGGTTTTGCTTCCGGTTATTTCGGAATCGGTGGAGGATTTCTCATAGTTCCCGGGCTCCTCTTCGGCGGGGGGCTTAACATACTCCAGGCAGTGGGTACATCTCTCATGGCAGTTGGTACTTTTGGGGTTATAACCGCTGCCAGGTACGCCATAAGCGGAGACCTGGACATTATTATCTCGGCACTGTTTATTGTAGGTGGCATATTCGGAGGATGGTTTGGGGCAAGG
>JAKBSB010000178.1 GCA_021845155.1 Thermoplasmata archaeon | reverse complement strand
GATCTTTTATTGACGACCTTGCTTTGATATCAAGATTCAGGAAAAAGACAGGGAAACCAATAGCTTTCATACCTATGGGAACTGGGAACGGAATTCTCAGAATGGTTTCGGCTTGCCTCGTTTCGGATTTTGCATATTCAAAGCTGGATACTGAATCTGCTCCCGGACAGTTGACTTACGAACAGATGAGTTCCATGATCAGTAACTGCTTGAGTCTCAGGCAGCTGAAATAATAGTTATGAGGCCTGTTGTTATGAATTCTATAGCTATTGAAGCCAGAAGCAGACCCATTATCCTTGAAATAATCAGTGAACCTGTTTTTCCCAGCCTTGTAAAAAGGGGAAGAGAAAATCTGAGAATTATATAGGACATCACCATAACCGTGATTATTGCCAGTACCACCATTATCTTGTCGACCCCTATGGTAGTCTTGGAATTAAAGAAAATAATTGCTGTGGTTATGCTTCCCGGGCCGGCCAAAAGTGGTGTGCCGATGGGAACTATGCCAATACTCTCCTTTTCCATGGACTCCTCCTGTTCAGCCCCGGTCAGCTTTGTGTTTGACGTCTTTCCCTGAAGCATATCGAATGCGACCTTGAAGAGAAGAATGCCTCCCGCAACCTTAAAGTCAGATATATCTATTCCAAGTACAACAAAAACATATATGCCTACCAGCATGAAGCCGAGAATCATACCGGATGCAACGAGGACGCTGCGATCCACTACATGCAGTCTCTCTTTCAGCGTATAACCCTCAGTCAGGGCAATAAGGGTCGGAATGGCACCGATAGGGTTAAGAATCGCAAAGACTGTAGTTAGAACAGTAACGTAGAACAGTATGGGCGAGAGGAGACCTGCCATTTCTGTCTGGGTAGTTTCTTGAACGTTATTAAATTTCTTTGCTGTAAGCTTTACTTTTGTAATTTACAAAGTAAAGTTAATATAAACATAAACGATTAAGGGCCATGGAAAGTGAACAGGAAAAAGCAGTTTCACAGTGGAATCTTGACGGATCACATTCTCAGGCAGATTTCGCAGTGAGACACATGATGATATCGACAGTAAAAGGTACTTTTGAGAAAGTAAGCGGAACTCTTACTGGAGAGCCAACTGATCTTGAAAACGCAAAAGTGGACATAAGAATAGAAACGGGATCAGTATCGACAAGGGATCAGCAGAGAGACGGACATCTTAAATCACCTGACTTCTTCTATACTGAAAAATACCCAGAAATGAAATTCGTAAGCAAAAAGATCACAAAGAAAGGCAAGGAAGATTTTGAGATAACTGGTGATCTTACTATCCGCGATATCACAAAGGAAGTTACTCTAACCGGGACTCTCGAAGGTCCTGTAAAAGATCCTTATGGATTTGACAGGTTTGGAGTCAGTGCAGAAGGTTCAATAGACAGATCCCAGTGGGGACTGAAATGGAACAGTGTACTGGAAACTGGAGGCGTCATGGTCGGGGACAAAGTGAAGATATCTGTCAATATTGAGGCTGTCAGGAAGAAATAGGAACATTTGCACAAACCTAAAAAATGATTGAAGTGGACCTGCCTGGATTTAAAAAAAGATGGTACAATTGACTGGATTCTGGCATGGAAAGCTTTGCAATTCTTTTTTCCCTTAGTTTTATTTGAACAATCCTGACATATTACTACATTTCCGAAAACCAATGAATTTGCATTAATCACGAAAATTTTGCTATTACGATCTTCCTCAGCATTTTCACGACCCTGAGTAGCCAAAATGTATTAAGACGGATTAACATGAACATAAGAGGTATGAGTCAAATGGAAGATTGCCCCGTGACAAAAGCCTGGAAGATACTTGGAAAGCCGTGGAGAATTGTAATAGTATCAAGGCTTCTTGAGGGAAACAGGACCTTTAATTCACTCCTCTGGAGTCTTCCAGGTATAAGCACCAGAACATTGTCAAATGTGCTGAAAGAATTTACAGGCATGGGCATAATTGAACCCATTTCCAAAGACGAAAAACATGGCTACCGCCTGACGGAGAAAGGTGAGGATCTGGCAACGGTGGTATCTAAAATAAAAGAATGGAGTGAAAAGTGGCTCGAAGCTCCGGCTGTGAAAATTTGAGATTAAATTTTCTGCATTTTCGGGGTTAACAGTTTTAATTCTGGATACTCCTTATTTATATATATACGATGGTAATGACAGTCAATGGTTAATGCCAATTTCCTCAAGAAGCTCCTCATGGTTGGGGAAAAGAATGTACTTTCCAAGTTGACCGGTTACATTGATTATGCTGAAGAGGCAGTTAAAGTTCTGGAAAAAATGCTTCAGATTGACCATGTGGATTATGATGCGCTCAACAACGAAGTGAGAATCATCGAGAGAGGTGCCGATGAACTGACAATGGAGATAAAGCATGACATAACAAGCGGCGCCATAAGTTCAAATCTGATGGACAACCTTGCAAATCTTGTAGAGACCTGTGATGATATACTGGACAAATCATATTATATTTCACGGGAAATAAGAAGAATGGGAAAGAACCATAACCGGAAGGATGATGATTCAACAAAGATGCTTAAGACCGGTTACGCGGTGTTTATAAAAATGCTTGATATCAGCAAGGAATCATTTGAACACGTAAGAACCATATTCCTCAATGCAGAAAGTGCGCAGATGACTTTACAGAGGAAAAGCATTGAGAAGCTTGAGGAAGATGTGGATGAACTTAAAGATGACCTTATTGATGATGTGTACAGGAACGCAGACAGCATTTCATTTCTTGTATTTTCTCATCTGATCGGTGTCGTGCATAAGATTGATGATCTTCTTGATGACTGCGAGGATATATCAGACCTGATACTGAACATAGAGACCTCAGTGACCAAGTAGATGATTTTCGGGATTCTTGTAATTTTAACGGCCGGGATCTTAACTGCCCTCGTTGCCGGAAACAACCTATCTGCCGCAGTGGGAACACTTGTCGGTTCAAGGATTGTCTCCAGGTTCGCCGGTACTTCAATAGGTGCCCTTGGTTTTTTTCTTGGCCTGATACTTCAGGGTGAAAGCTTGCAGGGGTCTGCTGCCGGGATACTTCCAAATAATAATGTGTTCATAACGGAGGCCTTCGTAATTGCAGCAATTGTCTTTGGAATTGCAGCTTTCACAAGGACTCCATTATCTCTTATCATGGCCCTTGTTGGTGCTTCTGCCGGGATCTCCCTCAGAGTTGGATTTCATGAGAACACTGGGCTTCTGCACCTTATAATATTGACTTGGGTGCTTGCTCCGGTTCTTTCAATCCTGGCTGCTTTCTATCTTAACCGCCTTCTTGTAAGGGAGAATTTCAAGGACATCTGGAAAACTGCTTCTTTCATTAAAGTCCTTCTTATTGTCGTATCCTTTGCGACTGCTTTCACACTTGGGGCAAATACCATGGGTTTTATAGGAAGCATCGCCGGTTTCACGTTTTATGTCATACTTTCAATGTCCATAGGGATTCTTCTGGGATCTTTTCTTCTAAGCAGGGGAGTGTTGAAGAGAATTGGGCAGGAGATGTACCTAATGAGGTACAGCAACGCCCTGATTTCATTGCTTGTATCTTCTGTACTGGTAGAGGGTGCTACATTTATAGGCCTCCCTTTGTCAAACACAATGACGCTTACTTCAAGTGTCTTTGGAACAGGGCTTTCGTACAGGTTCAAGGCACTGAACATAGGTCCTTTTATCACTGTAGTAATAATGTGGGTTGTTTCACCACTTATAGGTTTCACTTTGGGTTATATAATCTAATAATTCAGCTTGAGGGATTCAAAGTCGAATAGAGTTGTC
>JAKBSB010000177.1 GCA_021845155.1 Thermoplasmata archaeon | reverse complement strand
AGGAAGCAGCCGTGGGCATTTTCTTTCAAGAATAAACAATCTCGCATCCATAGGCACCATAATTTCAGTAACCGTGATGATATTCCTTTTCAGCGCCGATGTGACCTCAGACATTATAATCCCTTTCGGCGCTGCTTCAGCCGGGTATGTGCTTTCCGCAATCCTTGCATTCAGGCTTAAGGAAAAAAAGAGCCAGACAAGGCTTACATCAAACTTCATGAAAACCATCAGGAGCCTGAAGAAGGACAGACCTTTCTACAAGTATTTTGTGGCAACAAATGTCCAGTCTCTTTTCTGGTCCATGGCCTGGCCCATGTTCCCCATAACCATAGTTTCAGTCATGGATTTCTCGTTGAAAATTGTTGCAACACTTACAGTTGTCTCCCTTGTATCAAGCATTGTAGCACAGCTTTTAATGGGAAGAGTGGTTGACAAGTTCAGCAGGATACCACTGATATTTGCCAACCGGGTTATGCTTTGCCTTATCCCTGTTATGTATGCCCTTTTCTTCTCCTTCCACGAGTTCATTATTCTTGAGGTATACAGTGGTTTTGTTGGGGCAATTCAGAGCACAGTTATGACCTCTTATCTCATGGACGTGGTCCCAGCTGAACATAAGGGGGAGTATATGTCCATACTCAACGGATTCAATGGGGGAGTATATTTTGCGGGAGCCATAATTGGAGGATACCTGCTCACGTTCTTCCTCTCAATTTATCCACTGAGAGAAGCCCTTTTTGCCGGCTACATGATTGTTTTTATAGGCAGGTTTTCCTCATCCCTGCTGTTTCTCAGGCTCGAGGAGGTGGGAGACAAGGGAGGGCGGAAGAGCTGGCCCCTTTATTCCATTTTAATGAGGATGAGGCAGCCTGGTGCACCATCAGGAGGAAACCTCAGGCCGAAATAGCCTTTTATCACGCCATGGTTTATTGATCCTGCACCCCGGCAGGTTCTATGTAAGATTTCCTGTTCTGCCTCTGAATGAATGGGGTCATTACCACTGAGATGATTATTGTTGCAACAACTGCAATTGTATACATATCTGAGTTGATTACTGATTCCCTTACAGCGATTGTTGCAATGATTATTCCCACAGCACCCCTGCCTCCAAGTATGCCTGCCGTGGTTCTCCTCCTTACCATCTTCAGCAGCTGCCCTGACCTGAAATATGTCAGTCCTCCTCCAACTACAATACTGATTGCGCTCAGGACAACCATCATGAGGATATAGGATTCTTTTGGAACTATAACCAGGAGGCCCGCTATACTGAAGAAAATAGGGATAAAAAAGCCTTCATTTATCCTGTTGAGCGTTCGTGTCAGTATGCCCTGCAGTTCCTTTCCCACCATGACCTCGCTTATGAGCATTCCGGCAAAAAAAGCACCGAGAATATAAGATACGCCAAGAAACTCAAAGATGCTCGCGACAAGAAGACCGCTGATGATAACGGATCCAAAAATTATTTTCTCTCCCCTCTCCCTTGCGTGAAGCTTCTCAAATATTTTCACTACCGCACTTGAATTATTGGTTATATAGCGGTCCAGGATAAAGAACAGGATCAGGAAAAGGACAATGGCAGGTATTATATACAGAACTTTTATGAAATCAGTTTCTATACTTATTATAGAGAAAGCGATTATATCTGTCAGCACGACACTGGCAAGGATTGTCTGGCCGTCAACAGTCTCCAGCAGGTCGTACTGTTTTATGAGCACTGAAATTATTGAGATTGAAGGCACCCCTATTGATATTGAAAGAGCAAGAGCGGACAGAACACCCAGGTGGAATATATAGAAAGATACTGCAAACATCAGGGTAACCGGAATGATAAAACTGGTTATGGAAAGGTTGAACCCCTTTGAAGTGTGCTTTCTCAGAAGATCAACAGTTACTTCCACCCCTATGAGGAGCACTATGAAAAAGAGAGAAACCTCCGAGAAACCGTCCAGTACCTGTCCTGGCTGGATCCAGTTCAGGAGAGCCGGGCCAAGAATAACCCCGCTGATAAGTTCGCCAGCCACTGCAGGCAGGTTAAATCGTTCAAACAGTTCCCCAAGAATCAGGGAGAAAACCAGTAACCCGAGCAGTGCAACTATTATATCCATGAACTTATGGCTTATTGCCACACCAGTTTTTAAACATTTCCTGACTCATGCCAACGGTTTTATGTCTGTGATAACCGGCTTGTAATTGCTGTTGGATGCTGCAACTTCATGAATAACCCTCAGGAGAGGCTTAAGGTTGTCCCTGTCCACAACAGCATTAATCTCCAGGTTCGCATCATCAAGCTTTATAAATGCCCTGTACCAGAAAAAGTTCACCCTGATCATTTCGGAAAAAACCGGTTCAACAAGCATTATGTCCGATTTGAGTACATAAACTGCTTCCGGCAGTTCCTGTACCAGTTTCAGGCCCGGATATTCTGACTTCAGGATATTATCCGGAAACATAACCCATGATTTTTCAGGAGAAGTACAATATGACTGTATTTCTCCATATATGGCCTTAAAGTGTCCGAATACAGATTCTGCAAGCAGTTTCACGGGATGATCCTTATGAAGCCGTTCCCTGACACTTACCTGAAATATCTGGTTGTGCCTGTATCTTTCAATAATTTCCTGGCTGGGATTATCCAACTTCCCTAAAAATATGATCTTAGGGATTTCTTGATCTTTTATGCCTTCATAGTATTCTTCGGAATGCATTATGATTCTGGAAAGTTCCTGCAATTCTGAAATGTGGAAGTAAAATGGGCATTCTATTGACTCTGACCTGATTATGCATGGAGCCATGACGAGTGTATTCATCTCAAGAAGGCTGCTTATGAATTTCAGGTCCGGTATTGTGTCCTCCCTCAGGTCCAGTTTTATGACGCCAGCTTTTGTTTCACATCTTAACTGCCTCAACATAATCATTATCTTGTTTCCGTTCTCGTGTTCCATGATTGTCTTTTCCCTTGCTATAATGCTGAAGTGCACCCTTCCATTTTCCGATACAGGAATGACGACATGCCCATCCATTATCTGAAAAAGCATTTTCATCGGCTCGCTGAATCCTCTCTGGACAAGAATCACAATCTGGTAGTCAAGCTTGCTATCAAGCTGCATCATTCCTGCTGGGATGCCTTTCACGTATTAATTTTGATCATGTGATTGGGAACGAAGTAAGTGCAAATTCCTCTAGACATGATTTTTTCACCATCCTTTGCATGTCAGGATGTGCAACTTCTTACACCCCTCAATGCATTCGGTTCGTCTGTTCTGCTTCTTATGATGGTCTTTTACCTCATGGAGAGTAAATCTCCGAAGTATACGCTCCTTTTTGGAATGATGTGCATTGGTTCTTCAGCTTACGGATTCATGGCCGGTACATGGCCTTTCGGAGTTATTGAAGCTGTATGGGCTCTCTTCGCATTCAATAAATTCAGGAAACTTTCTGTTAATGTTATGAAGGTTACTTGATCATCCATAATTATTTTGCCAAATTGCTAACTTTAAACTACAAGTTATGAAGTCACTATTAATTACCTTATTTTCACTTTTTCAGGATAAATATAAAATAAAGCCTTTAAATTTTATACAGTCCCAATACCAAGTGGGGTGCTTTCATTGATTGCCACCCTTGTGTTTTTTATATTGGTCAATTTTATTGAAAAAATTTCTATAGAGACCACTATAATTTAGAATCGGTTCCTTTGGCTTTTACCGTCATTTTTCCCACCATGGTTTCTGTGGTGTCTTGAAGCCCCATGGTGCCAGATAGTAGTTCTTGACGTATATAGGCTTAAGGGCAAAGTGTATGAATCCAATCAGATC
>JAKBSB010000176.1 GCA_021845155.1 Thermoplasmata archaeon | reverse complement strand
GTCGAAGTCTATTGATCCCGCCACCGTAGGTATACCTACCCTGTTTCCGTAGTCCCTTATGCCTGATACTATGCCGTTCATTATATAACGTGTTGAAAGCCCCTCCCTTACTAGTTCATCCGGTTTTCCGAAGTATAATGAATCAAGCATTGCAACCGGCTGTGCACCCATGCAGAGTACATCCCTCAATATGCCTCCGACCCCGGTTGCCGCACCTCCATAAGGTTCCACTGCACTTGGATGGTTATGGCTTTCCATCTTCACCACATATGAATGTTCGCTGTCAAATTCTACAACCCCTGCGTCATCTTCCATTGCAAGGATTGTATAGGGTGTTTTCAGTCCCGACAGGTATTTCTTAAGATAAAACTTGGACGATTTGTAGCAGCAGTGCTCGCTCCATGCCTGGGCCATTGCCTGCAGCTCAATATCTGTGGGATCCCTCTTAAGATCCTGGAAGTAGTTCTGAAGCATACGGAGTTCATCATGGCTGAGGCCAAGTGCCATTCTGTCCGATAACTCCATCAGCTGTGAACTGTCCAGACCGATTATGCCCACCGATTTCCTGAAACCGGTTTCTCTGTTCATTCAGTCACCTGTTTTTGTGATGGTGTAGCTGTTTATAACTGGATTTGAAAGCAGGTCCCTGGCAAGTTTTTCGACCTGTTGATCTGCATCTTTTTCATTGTCAAATGTGAGATCGTAAATTCTTGCCATCTTTACACCTGAAACAGAATCATAGCCAAGAATCCTCAAATTCCTCCTGACAGTCAAAGCCTCGGGATCTTCCACTCCCGGGAGATACCTGACTTCCACCCTGAAAGTAACCATGAAACCGTATTGTAGGGAAACTATAAAATCTTCCAGTTTCAGGATCTCTTCATGGATCTTATAATGCTCCCCAGAACAGTTTCAATGTTTGAGGATTTCTCGGCAACGGTACCTGTGACGATGATATCCGCACCAGCCTGTGCAATTTCCCTGGATGCTTCCGGAGATCGTATTCCCCCTCCGACGATAATTGGGATTTTCACAGAAGCCCGCACCCTCCTGACAGTTTCAGGCATGATGTGATTGGGTGATCCGCTTCCAGCTTCAAGATAAAGGAGCTTCAGGCCAAACATTTCTGCAGCCATAGCATATGACGTGATCTCCTCAATGTTTGCTTCATCCAGCAGGTTAGCCTCACCTATTCTTCCCACAGTCATTCCTGGCTTGAAAATCAGGTATCCCATGGAGATTGTCTCCATGTTTATACTTTTCAGCAAGGGGGCGGCTTTTACCTGGTGCTTGATTATGAACTCAGGATTCCTGGAGTTCAGAAGTGTCATGAAATAAATTGCATCAGCCTTTGTGCTTACCATGGATGACGATCCTGGAAATATAATGATCTTCTTGTCTGTGACCTTCTTTATCTCAGATATTGTGCAGTCCATGCTTTTACCGTCAATTTCCGTGGAACCGCCAATCATGAAATAATCCGTTCCTGCCTGGTCCGCTTCCCTTGCAATCAGTGCTGCCCTGGATGCATCCTGGGAGGCAGGGTCAATAAGCGTCATATGAATCCTGTCATTTTTTAATGTCGCCATTATTTCGTCATATACCTTCATGCAAGACCACCGACAAAGAATGCTGCAAGTCCCAGTATCATTGCATACTTTGATATCTTTTGCCCTTTTTCTGGATCACCGAAAAGAACATAGACTGACATTATGAAGAATATATCGGATACCAGGACAATAAGAAGATAGTATATGGAGAATATCTTCAAGTAATAAGGCAGAAACGAGATTATTACTGCCAACACCGTGAATATTGAGGCAAAAACAGAGGAAATTTCCTTTCCGTACCTTTTTGGGAAAGTTTTCCTGTCCACATCCCCTTCCATATCCTGGACATCCTTGGTAATTTCTCTCGCCAAATTTGCAAGTGATGCCATTCCAAAGAGAAGAAACATCCTCACCACGGAATCCACGGCTATGCCTCCAAAAATGAATATAAGGCCGACCAGCACGCTGATTGTTATGTTTCCCGTGAGTCCCAGCTTCTTTGTGTACAGCTCGTATGTTATCAGGAGAACTTCGGCCACAGCAACCAGAACCAGAGCAATTGGAGATATGAAAAGTATTGACAGGACTATGGGAATTATGAAGAATATGACAAAAAGCATCTTGGCTTCCGGTATCATTTCCGGAAACTTTACAAGCGACCTGTCAGGGTGGTTCAGCCTGTCAGTGTCAACATCCACTACGTCATTCATTATGTTTCCGGCTGAAATGACCAGAAAAACTATGATGGCTGCTGAAGCAACGCTCAGGTAAAAACGGCTGAAATCAAGCCCTATTCCTATTATTGCAGATACAATAGTAGCGACTATGCCCATTATCCCGTTTACCGGCCTGATTATATCTATCCATCTGTTCATTAGTCAATTAGGTTAACACCATGAATTATATGTTAATTTGCGTAAGATTATATTACAGGATTCAAACTGAACTAAATCTTATATGAATCTGACATTTACTGGTTCATATGGAAAAAAGCTCAAAAATATCAGGATTCTATAAGAAAACGCCGGAGGAGAGGCTTCAGATAGTCAGCAACTTCTGTGACTTGAATGAAATCGAAAGGGAAACTTTAAGGAATACCGGATCCATGAATATTAATCTTGCAGATAAACTGATTGAGAATGTTATCTCTACAATGGAGATTCCACTGGGTATTGCCACTAATTTTGTAATCAACGGGAAAGATTACCTGATACCGATGGCAGTGGAAGAACCTTCGGTAATTGCAGCCTGCTCCAATGCTGCCAGGATTGCAAGGGAGAGTGGGGGTTTCGTTTCAGAATCCACCCGGCCTGTGATGATTGGGCAGATCCAGATAGTTGATATTCCCTCCAGGGAAAAAGCCATTGAGTCCCTTATGCTGAAAAAAGAGGAGATACTGAAGGATAGCAACACAAGAAGCCAGACACTGTCAAAAATGTCAGCAGGAGCAATAGACCTGGAAATCAGGACCTTCAGGGAAATTGACGACATGATTGTCATACATATCTTTGTAGATGTGAGGGATGCGATGGGAGCTAACGTAGTGAACACCATGTGTGAACATGTAGCACCCGTCGTTGAGAGAATAACCGGTGGAAGGGCCATCCTGAGAATACTCAGCAATCTTTCAGTACGGAGGATATCAAGATCAAGGGCAGTATTCAGGAAGGAACTCGTGGGAGGTTCCCAGGTTGTGAGGAACATAGTGAAGGCAAGCGATCTGGCAAATATAGATCCATACAGGGCAGCCACTCACAATAAGGGCATAATGAACGGCATTGACGCAGTTATACTGGCAACCATGAATGACTGGAGGTCCGTTGAGGCAAATGCACACACATATGGTCATGTGACGGGAAATCTGTCCCTCACAAAGTTTGAGGAGGACAGGAATGGCGACCTTGTAGGAAGCATAGAGATTCCACTGGCAGTTGGTACGGTTGGAGGCACCACAGGTACAGTTGAGAAGGCGAAAATCAACAGGAAAATCCTTGGGGTTCAAAATTCCTCGGACATGGCAAACCTGCTTGCGGCAGTGGGACTTGCGCAGAATTTTGCTGCCCTGAGGGCACTGTGCGATGAAGGCATACAGAAAGGGCACATGTCGCTTCATGCCAGGAATATTGCACTTGAAGCAGGGGCAAGACCGGAAGAAGTGGATGCTGTCGTCAAAGCAATGCTGAAAGAAGGAAGCATCAGCAGGAAAACGGCAGAAAAAATTGTCTGGGACATGCATGGAAAATAACGCCGGTAATATACTGAAAAGAAACCATGAGATCAGGGCTGATTGATAACCTGA
>JAKBSB010000004.1 GCA_021845155.1 Thermoplasmata archaeon | reverse complement strand
GACGCTATTAGCGTTAAAAACCATGAGATTTTTATTAATTTTATTAATGGCATATAATAATCAATAGTTCCAGGAACTCACGCAGGTTGAGATTTTCAAGGGAAACATTCCTTTATATCTTTGTCAGCAGAATACGAATTAAGTGTAAAAATGTGTGTCTAATGTTTCCATAAGGAATTCTCCTTTTGCAAGATAGGGTTTGAAAGTAATCGATAACAGAATATTGTTGTCAGTATATTGCTAAGTCTGCTGGGGACGGAGATGAAGGTGTCCGCATATCATACTGCTGCATGCGTTACTGTGTACGCGAGGTGGATGGTCGGAAAGAAGCACAGAGTACATTAGGGATGAGGTGAATCCAAACTCATGAGATTCCAACAGCAACCTTTAGGCAGGAAGATCAATGTGAGAGATGGGAGTGGAAGCCATCTAGTGAATATCATCCAAAGTAGTCAGATAAATGTTGTTGTATATCCACAGGTGAATATGCCAGATCTGGAATAGACCTCATGAAAATAAGAACGGATATTGCAGTTGTTCCGTTTTCTGGCAATTAATATGGTTGAAGTAATTATTTTCTGTGGAACTCTAAATTTGATTAATTTTAAATAGTATAATTCCGTATAATAATCAGGTTTAATATGTCTGATGGTTCGTATTCAAAAGGAAGGATGGTAGGAATTCTGCTAGCATTGGATTTTATCTTAACAACAGTGATACTTTTCACCGATAAAAATCTCCAGACAGATTTCGGAATTGTGAAACCTTATTTCATCCACTGGTACGGTCTACTTGTTACGGCGATAGTTGATTTAATCGGAGCAGTTATTATCATGGTTAAGCCTGAGAGGGTATTCCAGAAAGCCGGAACTGTTGGGGCTTTATTGCTCGCAGTATTTATGGTGGCCGATCTTGCGACTTATAAAATGGTTGGATTCACAAGTGTGGGGCAGTTTGCCACATACCTCTTTGGATTTTCACATTATCCTGGGGCACTTTCATACATACCCGGGCTTTACGATGTACTTTTTGCCTTTTACATAATTACAGGTATAACTGGTGCAGTTATCCTCAGAGGTGGGGAATAATCTCTCTCTATCTTATAAATATTCATATTTATAAACGCATTTAGATATAAAAGGTTCTAGACTGAATGCATCCTCGAAGTTCTGTCAATCCGTTCTCAGTCAAGGACCAGAACTTCCAAGAGCGTTCACTGTAACTGGTACAAATAGAAATACTTAATATGCTGAATTTATTGTTAACAATTAGTAAAAATGCCTGGGACACGATTTTCAATGGAGAGTTTCAAATGACCTGTGAGGACAGCATAAGGGAATCAAAGATTTCTACAGCCAGGGAGTTCTCCGCCAGACTTGGGACCAGAAATCTGATCTTCTTTGGAATATCAGGATCAGTTTCCTATGAACCGGCGGCTGAGGATGATGTTGATATTTTTTTGATAACCCGTGCCGGAAAGCTCTGGTCAACCGTGATAAGAGCCATTTTAATCCGAAGATTATTCGGCTTTGACTCCATATGTCTTTCCCTTTGCCTGGATACTGTTTCTGCAGATACACTGTTCAACCAGAGTGATGATTTTATTGTTGCAAAGGATTCTCTAAACGTCATACCGCTGTATGGTAAGACTTATTATGAAAACCTTCTGAATGGAAGCCTGCTGATAAGGAAATTTTTTCCTGAAAGATTTAGGCCTACCGGTAACAATAAACAGCAGGAAAACCGATCAAGTCCCCTGGAATACCTTTTGTATATTCCATCCTCTGTATTCCTCCTTCTGAAGGGATTGGTTCACAACCACAGGTACAGGGCTCGCCTCAGTCCAGACTCCTGTTTCGAGACTGTTTTGGGATTTCACAGATTCTATCTTGATAGCGCTAAATACCAGAAATTGCGCAGGATGTATTCCGGTACGGGTGATGGGAACGAGTAGCTGCGCCATAATTTTCTCATATAATTCTCAGATGGATGTGGAATTCTATGTAAGAAATTTTGACGCACTGCAACTGGACAAAATGATTATCTGCGCTGAAGGCGATTTGGACATCTCTAAAATACGTGTTATGGCGGAAGGAAAGAACATAGATCTGATTCTCTGCAGCGAAAGGCTTGGAAAGACCAATGCGTATAACAGTGCGCTGAAACATATGGATTGTGATCTGGCATTTCTCATATCCGGAGATGTTCGCTTTGATCCAGGTATCATCAAGAAAATTGAAAGGAAGATAGCGGGAAATGAGATCATAATACCCAGAGTCCTGCCTGTGCCATCAGAAAAGCTGGCCAGTAAAATTGCCAGTGTGATGTGGAATGTACATGATACGTATCTAACCAGTTCTGACGATTTTTATGTAAAATCAGGAGGAGAGTTTCAGGCAATCCCGGCGAAATTTCTTATAAATTTACCACCAGTCGTAAACGATGATGAGTTTTTGTGCCTTTCCGCCAAAAGGGATGGAGCTATGGTTCTCTACTCAGATGATTTCATAGTACATAACTGGGTACCGGAGACCTTCCACGATCTTCTTATCCAGAGGATCAGAGTAAACTTTGGCCATATGGAGATGGAAAGACACTTTGGGAAAAGTTCCTCGCTCATTTTAAATTTTCCAAGGAATATCAAAAAATCGGTCTTGCTGATGAAAACTCATTTGAAGAGATATCCTTCTGATATAGCATTCATATTCCCAGCGATTCTAATTGAGCTTATATCTATCACATATGCTTTCTTCGACTTTAAAACTTACAGGGGTCACATGCTCTGGAAGGTAGTCAAGACCTCGAAGGATTCTGGAAACGGTACTTAATGCTACCCAGTATCATCTGTTTAGAACCTGTCAAGGTTGATCTTAAATGTATTCGAATAGCCAATTCCAGCTGATCTTACCGTAGATTCTGTACAGACTGAAGTCACCAAAGGCAGGTGCATGTTCCGGATTGATTGAAAACTTTTCCATGATATCGCCACATTTCTTTGGGATCTCAACAATAATTTTCCCCTGTCCTACAGTTTCAAATTCATCATTTTGTAAAGTACCAGAGGAATCTTTTCTACTCAACACTTCCCGGAAAGATCTTTTTTTTTTACCCAGTTAAGTGTGCCGGACCTTATTTCAGGCGCAGCAACATTCACCCTCATGGCACTCTTAATGTTTACATCTCGTTAACTTTCAGAGATCTGCATCCCATAACGGCACCGGCCCTGATATATCAACTGGAATGAGTAGGCATATTTTCTGCCATTTTTTCTATCACGTCCATATGATGATTCTTTAAAACGGATTCCCAGGACCATTTACTCCTGCTACGAATATAAATAGAGTCCCTTTTGATATTGAATATTTCCACGGATTTTGCGCAAAGATCGTCAAATGTTCCTATAAGTCCGGTTTGATAATTGTCTATCATTTCGTATATACCTGAATAAACTGGTAGGTTCAAGGCAAGTACTGGAACTCCATAGCTTTGTGCTTCGATGATTACAATGCCCTGTGGTTCATCCCACGTCGATGTAAAGAGGAGAGCCCTGCATCTCCTCATTGTTTCAGTGAGAGTCCGTCTATCTACCTCTCCAAGGTATTCGGTAACATTGTTTAGAAAAGGCTTAACCATATTCCTGAAATATGATGCATCGGTTATCTTACCTATTATTTTTAATGGCAACCCAATCTTCCTGGCAAGTCGAATGGCAAGATGAGGGGCCTTTAGTGGGTTGATTGTTCCAACAAAAAGCAGAAATTCTTCCGGGTTTTGAATTATTTGACCCCTATCCGGAAAATCTGTTCCATTTGGCATGTAATGGGATCTGATCCCTTTTCTTATTAGGAGTTCATTCATCCTGAGGTTAAGTGCTCCCAGATTAAGCTTCCATGAAGGTCTGAATATCATGTCTGGAACAAGGAAAAGCCTGCGCCAGTTTGGATAGATAAAGTAATAGTTCCCGTGCAGGTAGAAAAGGACCCTGTCACTTTCCATCTCCTTTGTGAGTATGAAATTGTTAAATGGGTCAATAGCAGAGGCATCAGAAAGTATGGGTGCCTCCCAGATCTCACGTTTAAGACTGGTGAAGATGGATATGTAACGAGTCCATTTTCCCGTAGCCAAGGACGCGAGCAATCGTGCTTTGCCCCCTGGATATGAGAAGATTGCATCCGGGGAAACCACGCTGTCCGCCAGACTATCATCGGTGGAATTGGCCACTAACTGCACCCTGAATCCCAATCTCCTGAGGGATCTGGCTCGTTCAACCACTATTTTTTCCACACCTCCCCAGCCGTCTGCAGGAATCCTTCGATAGAGAGGGGCGAATATTACAACCTCCTTGGAACTCAACTTCAACATATGGATTTCATGATATAAAGTCATTACAGTCCACTTTGCAGAGGAAATTCTCCGGCACTTTAACAGGGCGTTTTCTCAAACTATTGCTGTAAATTCAGACCAAGTGCTGGGTTTTTGGTCTTCAGGTAGTTCTTAGACCATGTCTATAATATTGGAAAAATAGTTATGGTTTAATTTTCCTTACCATAAAGGTGGAAGATTATTATACTGATCTCGATCATATCTTTTCTGAAGCTGCCAGTATTTATGATAAAAAGATATTATCAAATTTCATAAACATAAACATAAGAAAAATTGAGCTGAGGACACTTATAAAATATACCAGGGGAAGGAACAGCATATTGGAAATAGGATGTGGAACCGCGGAAGAGGCAAGTAAATTCATACTTGAAACCGGTAAAAAAGTTACCTGCCTGGAAGTTTCCGGCGGAATGATCGACTTTTCTACTGCAAAGATCAGGGGACTGGGAATAAGTGACAATTTCATGGCAGTTAAGGGAGCAGCGTCTACCATAAGGTCACTTGGCAGATCGTTTGATCTGATCTACTCTTTCAACGGTGCTCTAAATACTGAGCCCAAAATTAAGGAGGCTGCGGACGGAATACATGATTCACTGAATCATAACGGGATACTGATCTTCTCGGTTAGAAACAGGAAATGTCTGGGGGAAATATTATTATACAGTATTCTTGGTAAAAAAGAAAACATAAAGAAACGTATGGAAGAAACAACCTACGTTGAGGTGGTTGGAAATAAGATCATGTCAACCTACTACTCCCCCCATGAAATCAGATCCATATTCAAGGAATTCACTCTGGTTAAAAAGAAGGGCCTGGCCATAATACTTCCACCATATCTTGCAGAAAGAGTGACTTCTAATTTTGCCAAACACCTGATAAACTTAATGGGAACGTTGCTGTCGTCTATGCCACTTTTTTCTTCTCTTGGAGACGAGATACTTTATGTTTTCAAGAAAGAGTGAATGTTTTCTGGAGTTAAAATTACCAGAACCTTACCTTTCTACATACAGGGCAAATTATGTGGAAGAAGGAGATAGATTTTTCATCATTGTAACGGGGAAATGGGGTGGAAAACTGAGAAACTGTGGATATGCCTTTGTCCATGGAAAAGTTTATGCCGCAAAGGAAGAAATGATTGATGCGGTAATTAATCGCTTCAGGGAAAAATACGGTTCCGGTCACCTGAATTCTCACCAGATGGATGCTGGTACAGGGTTTATCCTTGAAAGATCCGATCACGTTCAAAGAAGCAGATACGATATCTTAGGAATAGAATTTGACCAGGTATCAAAAGATTATGATGCTTCGATCAGGAGCAATCCTGTTGAAATTTATATGCGAAGTAGAACATCCGAGGTACTATCTCTACTTGCTAGAGATGGAATGTCAATCCTTGAAATTGGCTGCGGAACTTTAGTTGAGTCCTCGACCATCAAATCAAAAGTATCCTTAACATGTGCGGAAATCTCAAACCAGATGCTGAGCATTGCAGGCGAGAGATCCAGATCAATTGGAAACATAAGACTGGAATTACTGAAAGTTTCATCTGGAAACATCAGAACAGATCAGAAATTTGATATCATATTCACAACATATGGCTACCTCGATCTGGAAGACATGAATACTATTGAGGCCACATTAAAGGAAAATCTAAAGATTGGAGGATTATTTATTGGCGCCTACTGGAACCGGTTTGGAATTATTGACATTTTCCTTTCCATACTCCTTGGCAGATTTAAGTACGTCAGAGAAAAATTGAGGGGTCTGGTTTTACCCGACTTTTCAAGGTTTTCTACAGCAACCAGACCAAAGAAACCACTAGATTTCTCCAGACTCAGTGGATTTTCGGATGTTCAGAGGAAGGGCGTTTGCACTATGATTCCACCATATAATTTCTTGCGCATTGTAAAACACCTCGCGAATAAACGGATGCCATTTGACCTGGACAGAGCCACATCTTCGTTGCCCATCATCAAGAATTTCGCAGATTACATAATAGTTGTACTGAGGAGAGAACATGACTGAAAAAGCAGTCAATGAATTCAGCATAATTATACCGACACACAATAGATACGAAAAGCTTTCGGCACTGCTCAGGAGTATTGAAGATCACTATATTGACCAGATAAGGGAGATCATAATAATAGACGATTCTGATCCACCGGGCAGAATAGATTGCTGCAAGAAAATCAGGCTTATTCATGTGAAGGTGTCCTTCAGGATCTTCATTTCTCTGGCGAAGGATATAGGGGCTTTCCTTGCAACATCAGATCATCTTTTTTTCATAGATGATGATAATATAATTGGGACGGATACTTTCTTGCCTGTTATTGAGGCATTTTCATCACAGAAAAACGTTGGAGCGGTTATGCCCTCCGTCATGTATCTTGCAAATCCAGAATTGGTGTGGGTATATGCCACCCCATTCAAACCTGGAAAATGGAGCCATGAACTGATTGGTAGAAATAAAATACGAAAAAATGAACTTGAAAACAGGATCTATGAAGTGGACGCTCTTCCAAATTCCAGCATGATATCCAAAAAAGCTCTTCTGGGGGTCAATGGCTTCAGTTCTCGCCTGAAGATAAACAGCTCAGGAGATCTGGTCCTGAAATTGAAATCAGCGGGGTTTAAGGTTCTTGCCACATCATATGCCAGAATATACCATGATGTGCCCCTCCCGGGAAAATTCGGCTACTGGTCTGCTCATGGACGTGACGATCCTGATAGGGTCAGACATGAGATTTCAAACTGGTTCATTTATATGATGGAGGTTCATTCCGGTGAGAGTTTTTTCATATCCAGAGCCATTTTACATTCTCTAAGGTTCATTCTTCCAAACCTGCTAACCTACATATTACTGGGAGGGGAAAAAAAGAAAGAATTGATCTTCAATCTCTCATTGGGGCTTATTGATTCATTCCGCCAGCTTAAGCTTAAGGAATAAGTTATTTTTTAACTTCCACAGCCTTGCTGTTAAGAGGTCTATTTCGCTGAGAAAAGACATTTTATTGAACTTCCTACCGATCCTATTATCAAATAAGCCCGTTCCAAATATCCCTTCAAGTTTGAATCTCTGATCCAGGTAACGTTCGATTGGTCCAGCAAAAACTCTGTGGTGACCATTTTCATGTTCAATTTCCTCTATTTCTTTCATTTCCCTTATTTTCGACAGAGGCGAGTATGGTACAGAAACAACAACAGTTGCACCTTTCTGGCCAACTCTGCAGATTTCATTGTATACCAGTGTCGGGTTCTGTATGTGATGCATAACCCTGATCATTACTATGAGATCAAAGAATCTGCTGCTAAAAGGGAGGTTAAAGAAATTACATTGCACCAAATTGGTTCTGGTCAATCGTTTCTTCGCCTCTGCCAGGTTTCTGGTGGAGTAGTCTACCATGTAAGTCTCTTCGCTAATTCTCTCCAGAACTGAAGTTATTCTTCCAAATCCGCCTCCAAGTTCCAGTGTTCTCTTTGGGTGACCGGCGAGTTTTATAATCAGTTTCCTTTCAGCTAGATTCTGTATTTCTCTGCCTTTCCATTCACTCAGGTAGTCGTAATTTTCATAATCTGGAGGTTCCACACTATAGAGGTACAATATAATCCATATATAAATATCTCAATCTCTCGTGCGGGTAAACTCTCAGTCATTAAAATCAGGTTCATCCCACTTTATTGTGGACATCTCATTCTAATTTCGGGAATATGTGGACGAAGACTTAGAACCAGTGTGATACATAACTCCTGACAAAGACTGCCCAGAAGAATGAAAGGAAACTGGGAAAAGCATTCCTGAAGATAAGATGATGTATTATTCAGGCCCTTAGAATATCTTCCCGACTGCAATAATGGGATGCAGTCTTGTGGATATAAAGCAGACCGGGAATACTCAAGAACATGGGAATACCTGATTACATGAAATCGGTCATGTGGACTTCCAGTGTGGCATACGAATTTGGAAAGTACCGGAAAGGATTGATGGAAGTTTCAGTCCACCCATTACCCGGGAAGAGGATTGCTGGGTTTGTGGATGAGGGTAAGAGAGATCCTGTTTCTGGAAAGCAGGGAAATGACCCACATCAGGATAACACTTTGGAAACAGCCCTCAGTGCATGGAATACAGAACCGAAACAGGGATCATTAAACGGTGTGAGGCATGACGGCCTTCTGCTGGATTAGGAGTTCGTTAGACCCATCAGGATTCGGAATTTATCATCCTGTGAAGGCTCTCCTGGCATCTTTTACGGATTGCCTCCACGTCATCTCTCTTGCCGGTTAGCTTCCCATTTTTCATTACAGGACCCAGCAGGTTCTCAACCATGTTCCCACAACTGCATTCGTATTTACCGTAATTCGAGGGTTTCACAATTACAGATCCACAGGACTGACACTTGTATACATTTTTTCCTCCGGAATATTTGCCCCTCTTTGCCAGGCTGGTTCCCTCAACCTCAACAATGTCCATTGCAAAATCATATGGCTTTGCAGATGCTATTGATGTGCCGATTCCAAAAGCCTCTGCGCCAGCTTCCTTAAGTTCCAGTATGTTTTCGGCATTGAGCCCTCCTGAGACCATTATCTTCACGTTTCTGAAGCCTCTCAGATCAAGCTCCCACCTTACCTCCCTGATTAATGACGGGAAATTACCTCTCCGTGAAGATGGAGTATCAAGTCTGATATAATCCACGTTGTTTATTGTTTCCGCAGCCCTGATGGCCGCAAATTTCTCGTCCATGAACGTATCTATGAGGAGCACCCTTTTCTGTCCATTGCCGTTGTCACTGGCGGAAAGTTTCCATGCTGCCTCATCACCCACAAGTATTGAAAGAGCATGAGGCATTGTGCCGACCGGTTTCTGACCGATCAGTTCTGCTCCAAGAATGCCAGAAACACCAACAGCACCGCCTATGTAAGCTGCTCTGTCGATCATAGGTGAGATTGAGGGGTGCATTCTCCTAATGCCGAAGGAATAGAATGGTGTTTCACCAAGTATCTGTTTGATCCTGGCTGAATATGTGCATATGCCCGTAGCCTGGCAGAGGAACCCAAGCAAGGAAGTTTCAAATTTACCGAATTCTGAATATTTGCCTTCAAACCTCATTACTGGAACAGGAATGCCATTGTCATCTCTGGGTTTAACTATGGAGCCCTCTGGAATTGAATAAATATCGACATTCACCCCATCCATGAGCGTCAGAACTTCGTCCAGGCCGCAAAAAACAAACCAGTTTCCAAGAGGGCCAGATACAGTAATCTCGGCAACTACCTTTTTATCCGAACCGGATCTGTGGAGTTCTTCCAGTGTGCGTGTGAAGTAAATATCCGAAGCCAGACCCATTCTTATCTGTTCATCAGTAGCTGTATTGAACCTGACCTCTTTTCTGGAATCGCTTTTTGCTTCCGTTTTGACATCTTTCATTTAATCCCCCCAAAAAGACCTCCAGCATTAGCTGGGGGTAGTTGACGTTGATATCTCCTCTTCAAACTCTCTTGCCCTAATGATATCGGCACCATAATTCTTTCTCATGAATTCAAGTGCCATATTGTGATTTTTCTCATCTATGGAAGAGCAGAGATCTGAAATTATTTTTATGCCAAAATACCTGAAAAAAGCCCCAGCAGCAGAATGTTGCACACATATGTCAGTACTTATTCCGCTGATATAGACATGATCCACACCTGATGCACGAAGATATCCCTCAAGATCAGACTGGAAAAAGGAGTCAAAGTGTCTTTTCCTTATTCTCTGACCACCATACTCCTTCAGTGAACCGTAAAGTTCTGATGCGGGGGTTCCCTGAAGGCAGTGTTCACCCCAAACCCTGAATTCCGGGTCTCCGGGGATGTGGGTATCCAGGGTGAACACTATCTGAATTAATCCATCAATTCTTTTTATAAGCTCTGCTGTCTTTACTGCCACCCTAACTGATCTTTCTGATCCGAATCTTCCAGAGACGAAATCATTCACCAGATCGACAATTATCCATGCAGCTTTAATCCCTGATCCACCATTCAACCTGCTTTCCATTATCCTGCACCTCTATGCCAGCCTCCATTAGCCTTCCCCTTATTAGATCCGAGAGGGCATAGTTTTTCTCCTCCCTGAGTCTTCTTCTCAGATCCAGAATGAGATCTACTGCCTCTTTCAACACCCCGGAATTCTCAATGTGTACCAAAACACCTGTAAATGAGTTAAACCATTCAAAAACTGAAGAAATTTCATCAACGGACGCTTTCGAGAGATCTGGAAAATCATGATATGCCTTTCCAGCCAGATCCATGATAATTCTGAAAGCAAGGCGAAAGTTGAAATCTCCATCCATTGCTTCCTTTATCCCATCACGGAAAGGAGTGACATCAATCTCCAGGTCTCCGTATGCACTGTTGTGGTTCTTGAGTCTTCTGTAAATGATGTCAAGATAATGTGTATTTTTTCGTGCTTCCTCCATGAGACTTTCAGAGAAATCTATGGTGCTGCGGTAGTTTCCATTTAGCATTGCAAATCTAACCTCACGGGGATTGTATCTTTTCAGAAGTTCACTAATTGTTATGAAATTACCAAGAGACTTGGACATCTTCTCCCCATTCAGGGTGACCATACCGGTATGTATCCAGTATCTTGCAAGATATTCTTTCCCTGATATCGATCTCATCTGGGCTATTTCAGCCTCATGGTGTGGAAATATGAGGTCAGAACCGCCACCGTGTATGTCATATTCCTGTCCGAAGTAAGTCTCCGTTATTGCAGTATCCTCAATATGCCATCCAGGTCTGCCCTTTCCCCAGGGAGAATCCCATGCTGGTTCTCCCGGTTTCTGTAATTTCCACAGTGCGAAGTCTTTCTGGTCCGCTTTGTTGGTATTCTCAGAAACTCTTGTTCCGGAAACCAGATCCTCTGACCTCTGATTTGAAAGCCTTCCGTAGTCCTTAAATGATCTGACATTGAAGTAAACACCATCGCCTGCAGAATATGCATGCCCATTTTCCATGAGTCTTGATATCTGGCTTATTATTTCTTCGATATATTCTGTGGCTTTTGCATACAGGTTTATACTGTCCACACGAAGGCTGTTCATAAGGGATAGGTATTCCATAGTGTATTTTTCAGCCACTGAAAGCGCACTTGAATCTGTTTCGTTTGCCTTCTTTATTATCTTATCATCTATATCAGTTATATTCTGAAGGTAAAATAAAGAATAGCCGGATGACACCAGATATTTTGCAATACTGTCAAAAATTATGTAGGTCCTCGCGTGCCCTATGTGGAAGCTTTCCTGTACAGTGGGGCCACATACGTACATATTGACCCTTCTGCCCCTCAGGGGGCGAAACTCCTCAATTTCCCCGGACAAACTGTTTTTGAACCTCATTTCAAGATAGTATTATTCATTGATTCATAAACTGTTTCATTCATCCATGGATTGCCTCAATTATGAGGGAATTAGATCCAGATTGACCTTTTACTCAAATTTAGTTTCAAAGGGGAAATGCACGGTTAAGATTTGGTGTGACTATGAAGGAACCTATGCAAAGAACTTTTCTTTCACTCACATCTATTGCTGACATTGACGCATTCCTTATGTCGATGCCATAACTTTCCTCCTCGTTTAGATCCAGGAAACTGGAAACAGCTGCTCTTATTGGAAGTGCGTGACTCACGAGTACATAATTTCCATCATACGCATTGAAAATCTCCTGAAAGCGATTAACATGGGACTCCCAGCTTTCCATTCCCAGTTCCCTTCTCGTCATCCCCCAAATTTCGGAAACGCTCCTGTTGTTGTAATTCCCAAGTCCGGATTCCCTGATCCTGGAATCAACAACGTAAGGTATCCCCACAAATTCGCTTATTATTTCCGCAGTCTGTCTTGTCCTGAGAATTGGACTGGATATTATTCCATCAAACTTGAAATCACAAATCTGTTCTGCGATGAATTTCGCCTGATCTCTTCCCTTTTCCGTAAGCGGGTATTTCTCAACGTCTTCCGAGATCAGGTTTTTGACATTTGCCTCACTTTCTCCGTGCCTGATAAGAATAGCAATTTTCATCGTAACATGGTATTCGTTCATCGTATAATCTTTTGATTGTGGTTGAACCTCCCAGGTTCTTCTGACATCTTTCACTCATGCGGAACAACTGATCATTCAGCACAGCTAACAGAGTACCTTTGGGCATATATCAATTCAAGTCCATGGAGATTCTGCCGGTAACCGTTGAAATGTGGATCTGCCATTATTAGATATTAATTATGTTACAAAAAAGATATGGCCCATAATGTGAAAAGAGTTGCGGTCAAGACAGGAAACGCCAGGATGAACCCCGTACCCATATAATATTTCCATGATATTGTTATGCCGCTTTTCCTCTTTACGGTGTTAATCCAGATTAGGGTTGCAAGAGATCCTATTGTTGTGAATTTGGGTCCTATATCATTTGCAATTACATTTACATAAATGTACTGGATTCCGAGGTGAGATGACTTTATTGCCAGATTACCCAGCATTATTGATGGAAGGTTGTTCATCACTGCAGCCAGCGCGGACATGAAATACCCGGAAAGTATTATGTTGAAAGGACCCGGTTCTGCAGAGATTCTTACAAGAACATTAGCAACCATTGAAGCAAGACCCTGTTCAGCCAGGCCATATACAATCATGTACATGCCTATGGAAAAGAGGATTATCTGCCATGGAGAATCTCTCAGGATTCTTCCAGTATTGATCTTATGCCCACGTCTGGCGATATACAGAATAACAATTGAAGCAGGAAATGCAAAAATAGCAACTGGGATGGAATACACACCACCTATTGAATAGACAAATGCCAGTATTGCTAGTACAGGAAAAGCCATTCTGAATACTGTCCTGTCCTTCACAGCGTCTTCAGTTCCTGATGAGTTTACAATGCTGAATTTCTCTGGTAGTGATTTTCTGTACATTAGAGTTAAAACCAGAAGGCTTGTTATAACTGCCACAATATCGGGGATTAACATGGTTTCTGCATATTGAAGAAAATGTATGTCAAAAAAACTTGTTGCCAGTATATTGGTGAGGTTGCTTATGACAAAGGGGAGGCTGGCCGTGTCTGCAATAAACCCCACAGCCATGATGTAAGGAAGGTACAGTTTCCTGGGAATATCTGTGTTCGAGAGAACCCAGTATATTATAGGTGTCAGTACCAGTGCTGCCCCATCGTTGGCAAAAAAAGCAGATACGAATGCACCAAACAGTATTATGAATACAAAAAGTTTCAACGGATTCCCGTTGGAGATCCTTCCGAGCATGGATGCCACATACGTGAAGAAGCCTGATTCGTCGAACACCATAGTTATGATGACTATTGCGATAAAGGTCAATGTTGGATTCCATACGATGTAAAACACATTGATGACATCACTGAACGTGGTAACTCCAACCAGCACAGATATAATTCCACCCAGAATGGCAGAATAGCCTATTTCTATGCCCTTTGGTTTTGTGAACACAAGGATGAGTGTGCATGCAAATATGGATCCGGCCAGGTAAAGCAACCAGTTCAAGGAACCTTTCTCCACTATAGTTTGGCTTTTCCCTGTAGTATCATAATCATGGCAAAAATGTAACTGTTTACTTTCTGACATTTTTTACTCAATAACATTAATCTGTAACCTAGTTGGACATAAATAGCAAAATTATCCAGCTAAACTATGATTCTTTCCAAACTCCCGCCAGGACCGGTTATTTTCAAGGAACGGTCATGGACTGGAAATCGCAGGACGAGTGCGTATAGTTTCCCCAGGATAACTAATCTTAGAAACGAAAGGCCTTAACAATATTTTTTAACATGTTCTCAATCTTGCATCCGGACAGGAAAGCCATTAACCCTGTTGGATTGATAGCGATGGAAAGTTATTCAAATAGACTCATTAACGAAAAGAGCCCGTATCTTCTTCAGCATGCTCATAACCCTGTGAACTGGTACCCATGGGGGGACGAGGCCTTCGATGCTGCAGAACGTGAGAACAAGCTCATCTTCCTTAGTATAGGATATTCGACATGCCACTGGTGCCACGTTATGGAGAGAGAAAGCTTCACCGACAGGGAGGTGGCAGATGCCATGAATGAAACGTTCATATCAATTAAGGTTGACAGGGAAGAGAGACCTGATATTGATGACATTTATATGACAGTCTGTCAGATGACGCTTGGGGGAGGCGGATGGCCCCTCAACATAATCTTAACTCCTGATAGGCGGCCGGTGTTCGCTCTAACGTACATGCCAAAGGAGAGCAGAAGAGGCATGATGGGCATTCTTGAGCTCTGCAGTAACCTTAAGGAATTATGGTCAAATGACCGTGAAGGTGTAGAGAAGAGGGCAAACGAGATCATGGTGCATCTGGAACGGAATGCAAGAAGGCCCAGACTTGGTGAAATCGGGAGGGGAGTCTTCAGCAATGCATTTGAAGGTTTTCTCAATTCATTCGATGAAGCAAATGGTGGTTTCGGGACCTCACCAAAATTCCCTACGCCACACAATCTTATGTTTCTTCTGAGGTACCACAGAATGACCGGGGACCACAGATCACTGCAGATGGTAACGAAGACACTCGAGAAAATGAGAAAGGGTGGAATTTTTGACCAGATAGGTTTTGGTTTCCACCGTTATTCAACGGATGCTGCATGGGTTGTCCCCCATTTCGAGAAGATGATCTATGATCAGGCACTCCTTATAATGGCATATTCTGAAGCCTATCAGGTGACTGGAAATGATTTTTACAGGAACGTGGCGGTGGAAATCTTTGAATTTGTTAATCGTGAACTGACAGATTCCAACGGAGGCTTTTATTCTGCTCTAGATGCAGACAGTGAGGGAATGGAGGGAAAATTCTACACGTGGACAGCTCAGGAAATAAGGTCAGTGCTGGATGAGGAAAGTTACCAGATTTTCTGCGACTATTTCAACGTCATAGAAAGTGGTAATTATGTTGAGGAATCTACTGGAAGGAGAACAGGGAGAAATCTACTCACTGTTAATTATGATGTGAAAGACTTTGCAGAACGCAACAATTTGACTGAGAATAATCTTGAAAGAATCCTTGACGAATCACGAAAGAAGCTTCTCGCATACAGGGAAAAACGTATACGGCCACATCTTGACGACAAGATCCTCTCCGATATGAACGGTCTCATGATTGCTGCTCTTTCCTATGCAGGAAGGGTGCTGAAACTTGGATATATGGTAAAGGCTGCCGAAAGATCCGCAGAATTCATCCTTAATAATATGTACAGCAGTAATGGAACTCTCTACCACCGGTACAGGGACGGAAATGTTGCAATAGAGGGATTCCTGGACGATTATTCCTTCATGATTTACGGCCTTCTTGAGCTTTACCAGAGTACCCTGAAACCTGAATATATTGAAAAGGCACTTGATATCCAGGATTCACTTTCCAGTAAATTCAGCGATACTGAAGATGGTGGGTATTTCATGTCTTCCTCTGACAGGAAGGACCTGATTATAAGAACAAAACAGGTACATGATGGGGCAATACCATCTGGAAATTCCATAGAATTGCTAAATCTGAGCAGATTCTATCTTCTTAAATCGGAGCCTGCCTATGAAGATCTGGCTTTCAGAACATTGAACGCATTTGGGAAGGAGATCGAGGAAAATCCAACAAACTATTCTTTCAGCCTCATGGCAGCAGACATTCTCATGAACAGGTCATACAGCCTTGTCATTGTGGGAAAGCCAAACGACAAAAAAACCGTTGAAATGCTGGAAACCATAAGGGGGGAATATCTCCCTGGGGTTGTTGTGATACTCAAGGAGCCAGATGACACACGCATTCCAGGTCTTCTTGAAAACGTATCGGCAATGACTCAGGTAAATGGAGAAACCACAGCCTACTTATGCACTGAAAAGGTATGTCTTCCACCCATGACGGACGTGACGAAAATCATGGATACAATAAAAAATGGAAAATAATGGTATGATGTACGTATCATTCAACTGGCTGATAAATAGATGCTGAAATGGGATTATTCAGGACCGTTTCCCTCTTCTCAGGTCACTGTTTTTGATGCAATAAGCCCGTTTGTTAATGTATCTATGAACCTTAACTGAGATATGAAAGGTTCTGGATGTAAGCCTTCAGTGGAATTCAGAACTATTGCTGTTGTCGCACCGAAATAAGCATCTCCACTGACTTTCATGGTCAGGTTGTCCCCGATAGGGATGGGTGTCTTATTGTTCAGATCACTAACCGAGAGTGTAATTGGAGGTATTATCGTATTGTTGCTCAGTGTGATCTCAATCTGCACATCGTTCAGTGAGATATTTCCCCCGAATTGCTGTACATATACGAAATAATAAGCATCCTTTGTGGCAGAGGCATTCTCCACCTTAATTGATCCAGTTGGAGTTGATGCACCTATGAGGGTCGTATATCCACCCACAATTGTGTAAAGCGTGGCCGCAAGAACAACTGTTATGGCTACCAGCAGTATTGTTGCAATAATGGGCGATACCGCCTTATCCTTTTCTTGAAATACTCTCTTCATAATACATCACATTTTATCTTGATCTACAGGTTAATGCATACCTGTTTGTTATACTAAAATTTTTGTTTGTTGAATCGTCTGAAATGACTTTTTTAGATGAAGCAATGTCTTCTGCCAGCTCTGTATATGAAAGGGAAACTCAACATCTGTATAAAGTTATGTATGCGAAAATTTCCAAACTTCCATTAATAAAGATTTTCACTGTCGTCATGTTAATTTCCTTCGCCTTTCTTAGTGGGTAGTGTTTTAACAAACGACCTGCGGGAATTGATTATCCTGAATGATTCACCCAGAATGAGTCCAGTTGATGCTGCCAGTATTACATTAAGAGCCAATCCAACGCTAACCGGAAGCTTTGGATCATACAGGTATATGTAAATCTCCCCAAGGAACGAAAGTGTCCATAAAATAGTGAAAGGGGCCGAACTTCTGTACCTCAATACATCATTCTTCACATAAAAGCGATCCTTTTTTCCGTAAATTATCCCAGCAGCAAGTCCAACTATCCAGAAAAATATAATCAGCTCCTTCTGAGTAACTGATAGTCCAATATATGTGTACACGGAAAGAAGAGTATAAAGTACCGGTACCAGCATAACCCTTCCAAGAGAATACTTTCTGCCATAGAAAAGTCTGGAAAGCCTTAAAACAAGCAGTAAAACAGTCAGTGTTGCGAGAAAATCAAACTGATATCCTGCCGGGATATAGTTCTCAAATGGGAAGTTGAATATGCTTATCAATTGAAATCGTTATTACTGATTCTATATTAAGGTATTATGAACCAGTTTTGTGTGGTTCTATAAACCCCTTCTCGGTGATGTATGACGTTATATATCTGGCCGGGGTTATGTCAAAATATATGTTTCTAGTCTGGAAACCCAGATTTGTGATCTCAAGTGAGCTGTGCTCCATGAATTTCGGGTATGTCGCCATTGTGTAAGCCCTCTCAAACTTGAGTTCAAAACCCGTTGAATAGACGTTTTTATTGAAATGATGCATGGACATGGCAAGAGGAAAGGTTCCAGTCTTGTGGATCAGGCTGTAATCTCCAAGTATGGAATCGGACCCAATCAGGCAGAAATCTGTCTCCTGCGAGGCGTAGAATGTGGAAGCATCCACATAAATTGTGCAGGGGATTCCCGCATCCTTGAGATATCTTGCAAGATCTATTGCTTCAAGATTTGGCCTGCTTTCCAACAGCGATATCATCTTTATATGCGTGGAATTGCGCTGCAATATCTCCTTTATCATGGAACTGTTGCTTATGGTGACAAATGAAACCCTATCCTGAAAGAGGGAGTCTGCATTCTCAACCGCTTTTTCCGATGATTTTCCTATTTCTGCGAAAAGACCATGAGACATCTCCACTGGATCTTCATTCTTCCTTATTGTGGACTGCAGAATGGAGCATACGTTCCTTACCAATCCCATTCCAGAAAATGAAACCTTCACGTTTTCCAGTTCAGACAATATTATGTTGTTATCCTCAGTTACAGATTTATTCTCCATGAAGGTCCCCAGTACGCTGTAGGCTATTATCAGGGACCCGTTGAGTCGATCCCTTCTTATCTCCTCAAGTCTTTCTGAAATTGACATGTAGTATTCACTGTTCAGTCTGAATAGACTTCTTCACCCTCACCGAAAACCGCCACTGGATGAGATTCCAGTGAGAATGGGTCCCCATTCCATACTGTCAGTGATGCAAGCTTACCGGTTTCAATCATTCCCAGATCTTCAAGTCCGAGTATGGATGCAGTCTCACTGGTAAGTTTCGATATTGACTGTTCCTTTGACAGACCAAACCTGAGAAGATGCCTGAGGGTATAAAAGATTGTTCTCTGGAGTATGACGGGGTGGTCGCTCATGAGGCAAAATTTAGCACCTGATTCAAGAAGGTACTGAGTATTTCTCCACGATTCATGCTTCAGTTCAACCTTGTACGGATGACTGTCCATGGGTCCGTATACAATTGGTATGTCGTTGCTTGCAATTCTTCTGAAAGCCCCTGTTGAATGAATGTCCACTCCATGATTCAGAACCACCTTAAGGCCGAACTCCCTCTTCAGTCCAATGAGAAGATCCGCATCATCCTCCTTGTGCGTATGTACCATGAGCTTGTATTTACCTGAAAGAATATCCATGAATATTTCAGTGAGAGGATCAATTTCATCCGGATCCTTCTTTCCCTTTTTAATGAGATTTGAGGCTTTCTGGGCTTTATACAGGGTTTCACGAAGAAGTGCCATTGCTCCCATCCTGGTGTTTGGTCTTGTCCCCTTCCAGTCGGTTGTACTTCTCGGGTTGTAACCAAGGGCTGCTTTTATTCCAATATCTTTAACAAAAGCGTCCTGTATGTTACCCTTAAAGTTTCTAAGCAGAGAAGCCCTACCTCCTATTGTGTTTCCACTGCCCGGAAGAACAGTCGAATATAACACTCCGTTTTCAACGGATTCACCAAATGCAGAATCGTCCATGTATACACTGTCGGCCGCCCTTACCAGAGGATAAAGGTTATCCATGTGTTCATTGGATTCATCCTCCGATGATGGTTCTCCAGCCCTGACCATTCCAATATGGCTGTGAGCGTCTATGAATCCAGGTGTGACCACCCCTTCTCCAACCATTTCACCATCACTTGGTTTCTTTTCTGTTATTTCCAGGATGTTCCTTTCGAAAGCGATGAAACAGTTTTTCCTTACACTCTTTCCATCATACAGGGTAGTGGCCTTTACATATTTCATGGCTCATGATCCACAACCCACAATAAAACCTATTCGATCATGGTTATTGTATATGAGCAGGTGAATTTTCCACCCGGCTCCACTGTTATGAGTCCAATTCCATTGTTGAATGAATTAGGCGCTCCGGTCATTGGTTCTATGGCTACGGATTTTCCCTCTGCGAATTCTCCATCGTAAACCTGGAAATATGGCATGTTTTTTCTCTCAATAAGGATATGATTCTTTCCGTTGTGCAGGTGGAGATCTCCACCTCCAGTGAAACAGCTGTCAAATACTGTTCCGGACCTTGCAGAGAGTTCATGTATGGGAAAGTCCATAATTTTCCCGGTGGGAAAGTATTTATCTACACATTCCAGTTTTTTGACCGGTTCATCAGCCGTTATATCCCAGTCTCCATGTGTCATGAAATATGGATGGGCACCCACGGTCAGCGGTGCATTTCTCTCTCCTGTATTCTCAATCTCAAATTTAGTTGAGAAGGAATCTTTATCCAACCTGTAGCTGATAACGCTGTGTAATCTGGAAGGAAACTCCGGACACGCTATTGTATAGCCAAGTTCTATAGAATCCTCATCCTTTTTCAGTACGTCCCACATAGCATGCCTGACGAGTCCATGTATGCTGTGGTTACCGCTGTCAGCCGGGAGTGTGTACACCTTCCCTTCAAAAGTAAATACGTGTTCCTTCACCCTGTTGGCAAATGGTATCATTACAGCAGATCCTCCATGTGTCTCCTTTCCATCCGGCGAGGGCTTCAGGATTTCAACACCGTCAATGAATAGACTCTTAAGGTAGGATCCGG
>JAKBSB010000175.1 GCA_021845155.1 Thermoplasmata archaeon | reverse complement strand
CTTGTCCGCGAGAACCACTCTTATCCCCTGGGCAGAAAAAACCTCGGATTTTTCTACCAGTTTTTTCCCTTTTCCACTGACGAAGATAGCCTTGACTTTAGATACGGCCGGTCCATTCCTTGTACTTACAGCTATCCTGTCACCCTTCTTTAGTGAGCCTTCATAAAGGACTGTGTCAAGTGTCATCCCAAGAGACTCTTCCTTTTTAACCTCGATTACTGTGCCTTTTCCCAGACCGCTCACGTATTCTATATTGCGCTCCAGGAATCTCTGTGCCAGTCCCGCAAGCATAAGCAGGGCATCAGAAATTCCAATTCCCATTTTGGCACTTACAGGAATTATGGCTATTGTCTTTGAGAAATCTGTTATCCTGTCATACCTATCTGTTGCAAGCCCATATTCATAAAATTTATTGACTAGATTATAAAACCGGTTATCTAACTCTTCGTTATATTCACTTCTCTGGGTTTTCTGCAGTTCCCTGAATGATATATTTTTTACATTTGTGAAGAACGGTATCAGGTCTATCTTGTTCGCAGCCACGATGAACGGTGTCTTGAAACGTTTCAGGATCTCAATTGATTCCACTGTCTGCGGTTTGAAACCTTCATTAATGTCCACGACCAGTATTGCTATGTCTGCAAGAGCTCCCCCCCTTGCCCTCATGTTTGAGAATGCGACATGTCCAGGTGTGTCTATAAACAGAAGGCCCGGGATCTTCAACTTGTTTTTTCCTATTTCTGATCGGGATGCCCTGGAGAACGATTCCATGTCCACTTCGAATGCCCCGATTTTCTGGGTTATGCCTCCAACCTCTTTTTTAGCTACCGAGGTACCCCTGATGACATCAAGAATCGATGTCTTCCCGTGGTCTACATGGCCAAGGACGCAAACAATTGGTTGCCTGAGGGTTTTATCCATAACCACCTCAAAAGATAAGTTCTTCGTCTCCCGACGAATATTCTGTAACCTCTTCTGGAGAGAAGTAGATGGGCCATTCGTACCTGAATGATTCCTCAGAATCAGACGCGTGAATTATGTTTTTCTCTATGCCCATTGAGTAATCCCCCCTTATGGTTCCGGGCTGGGCTTTGGACCCATCCGTTGACCCGCACAAGGTTCTTGTTACGGAAATGCAGTTTTTTCCTTCGAGCATTGCTGCCACTATTGGACCTGAAATGATATAGGAGACCAGCCCATTGAAGAATGGCTTATCCTTATGCACTGCATAGTGTTTTTCTGCTTTTTCCCTAGACAGAACCAGCATCTTCATTGCCACTATTTTCATGCCTTTGTCTTCAAACTTTGAAAGAATTTTACCAGACAGCTTCCGTTTGACGCCGTCCGGTTTTATTAAAATAAGAGTTCGTTCCATTCTGATCCCTTACTGGTTCTTTGAGGATTCCTTCTTCATGTTCTTTATTGCATGGAACTCATTAGTCCACCGGGTTTTCCTGGAGACTCTTCCGAGGTCTATCATATTAACTTTGCACTTCCTGCTGCAGAAGTTAATGGTGACGCCATCCTTTCTCACATGGATGAATCCGGCCCCCGGTTCAATGGCTTTTCCACAGAAGTAACAGTTTCTTGCCATTTATATCACCTTATTGAGAGTCTCTTTGCCTCTCTTGCAGTTTCCCTGAGCATGAGAATATCTCCGACCTTTACAGGACCCATAACATTTCTCGCTATGATTCTGCCCTGATCCCGGCCTGACAGGACCCTAACCTTCACGGTTGTGGCCTCGCCTGTCATTCCCGTTCTTCCCAATAGCTCAACAACTTCAGCCGGAGTGGCTTCATCTGCCATTCATATCACCTATTTTTTGATCTCAGCCAGTTGAGATACGATCTGCTTGTAGGCTTCGTCATTCTTTCCATAGTCAACTATTGACAGGGAAGCTGCTGCCCCTATTCCAACCTTTGATCCAAGATCTGTTCTCTTCTTTACGTAGGCGTACTGAACCTTTCTCTCTTCGCACAGTGTGGGCAAATAGTATACAACTTCCGGCGGAGTTACGTCTTCTGCTATAACTACCAGCTTACTCTCTCCTCGTTCAATGGATTTTATAACTTCATTTGTTCCTTTCTTTATTTTTCCTGTTCTATATGAGTTTTCAACTAAGTCGAGAATCTTCTTTTCTAATGTCTCGGGAGTTTCAAACTTTACATATGTCTGTTCTGCCATATTTTATTCCTCCTTCACTAAGGTATCCGTAAAGGTCAAATCCGTATTTATATTTTATCGAATGGAAAATGAGAATTATACAATAAAAATAATTGCCCGGGAGCATTAAAAAATTAGTTTTTTAGTTTAAAGAGAAAATCTTCGGAACGCTTCTTAGAATCTTCAGCTGGTTCAAGCATTGGCGATCTGTAACCTCCATCTATCCTGTTTCTCGTGTAAAAAGCATGATAGTATCCGGATGGAAACCTGTCCGCGTTTATGACCTTCATAATTGCGTTTATCTCGCCGAACTGAATTTTGCGGGCTTCTTCCAGATTGCCACTCCTGAAAGCCTTATAGCAGCGAACCACAGGATCCGAGAAATTTGTCAGACCGCAGACACCTCCGTCAGCTCCTATTGCAAGAGACGGAACCAGGAGATCATCCTGCCCCTGGAAGATCGAGAAATTTGGTCCGGAAAATTCCATTATTTTTGAAAAATACCTCATGTCCCCAGAGCTTTCTTTAAGCCCGGTTATCTGTGAATAATTATCCTTCAATCTGGACACAGTTTCCGGGTCAATGAAAGTGCCTGAAAGTTGAGGTATATTGTAAATGAAAAGTTCCTTCTTGACATTCTTCAGTACCTCTTCAAAGTGTCTCATGATCTCTTTCTGTCCGGGTTGTATATAATATGGTGGCATTAGAACCATGACATCAACAGGAAGGTCATTGCACTCCTTTGCAAGGTCTGATGATATCTGGGTCGAAGCTGATCCAATTCCGGCATACAGCTTGATCCCCCCTGCATGATCAGCCACAAATTCGAGATATTTCTTTCTTTCTGACTCTCTGAGAAACGGAAAGAGACCGGTTGAACCCAGGGGAAAAAGTCCTGATACCCCTATCTTCTTCAAATATGCAATTAATGTCTCAGTTGCAGCATAATCTATCTCACCCTTCCTGTTGAAAGGTGTTATCATTGGCGTGATAATTCCATTGTGCTTCATGTCTTATTATCGCTTTATTGCATATAATCTGTTGGTAGATGACTGATAATATTATAAATGTAAAACTATTTTATGGCGGAGATCAAAGCTTGGAGCCGAGATTGGCTGCCCTGATGGAATCCACCATTTCTCTTGGGAGCCCCATTTTCACAAGATAGTCCCAATCTGGTATGAGTCTTCTGCTTATTGCAAGAGTTGCCAGCTCACTTAGTGGCAGATAAAGAGTGCCTGGCGCATGTGCACTTCCCATAACCCATGGCGGTATGTCGAAATAGTTCTTCACCCTGCCTGGGACAACTTCCGCAAGAACAGAATTAAGTATTGAAGCTATGTGCTGGTTGTAATACCACCTCTGCACTGGCGAGTTCTCAAAACCTCCCTTTGGCGAGTATACTTTCCACTGAAGCCCATACAGACTGGCAGTTTCGATAAAATCAGAGGTTTCACCAAAATTGTCTATCATAGTCTGCGGAGGCAATTCCTCTTCACCTGTCTGCCTGTTTATAACTTTCAGATTGTAGCGGTTGTAAACGCTCATATACCTCTTTATAAGTCTCTCCAGCTCTTCCGCCTCATCCTGTGATATTGAACTGTCATTTTCCAGTTGCTCCGATATCAAGGCGTATTCCTCAAGACCGGAATTCAATATCATTTTCAGATAATAATTAAATCTATCACCAGACATTTA
>JAKBSB010000174.1 GCA_021845155.1 Thermoplasmata archaeon | reverse complement strand
GTGATGAGATAGGAAAAGAACAGGACATGGTAGAGATCATGACGGACAAGGTGACTGTCAGAATACCTTCCCCGGTTGCCGGAAAAATAACAAGAATAGTATTCCCGGAAGGGCAGGTCGTACAGGTTGGGCAGAGCATAATAGAGATTGCGACCGACGATAAAGTTGAAGAAGCACCTTCTGCACATGAGGAGACTGCAAAATCCCCACATGCTGGACCGGTTCGGGCTTCGGCACCTGAACATACCCCATCAGAAAAACCCCTCGCCTCACCTGCAGTGAGAAGAATTGCCATGGAATCGGGAATTGATCTTGCAGGAGTGAAGGGGACTGGAGAAAATGGAAGAATCACGCTTGAGGATCTGGACAGGTTCAGGGACCTTCCGGAAACAGGAAAGAAAAGAGAGGAAAAGGTTGAAGCAGTGGTCACTTCCAGTCAGGCTGCGTCAGGTGACGTGATCCTGGAACCAAAGGGGCTCAGAAGGCTTATTTTTGAGAAAATGACAAAATCCAAGGCCATAATACCGCACTTCACTGTCATGGAGAGCGCCGACGTGAGCGAAATACTCCATGCAGTTGAAACACTTAAAGAAAAAGGCTCAAAGGTCACACTGACAGCTTTCTTCATAAAGGCTGCCACAGTTGCACTAAAGGAATATCCATACCTCAATGCCATTTACGATGAGGGAAATAAGAGGTATACACTCAGGAAGGAGTATAACATAGGCATGGCAATTGACACTCAGGATGGTTTGACCGTTGCTGTTGTGCATAACGCCGACAGATTGAGCCTCACAGGCATTGCGGACAGGGTGAGGGATCTTGCGTCAAGAGCCAGATCATCCTCACTGAGTCTTGGAGATGTACAGAACGGAACATTCACTGTAACAAACATAGGCACAATAGGAGGAATTGTCTCAACACCAATAATAAACTTCCCCGAGGTCGCAATACTTGGGGTACACAGAACATTCAAGCAGATGGATTCTTCCGGAAACCAGAGAAGCGTGATGTATCTCTCGCTTTCCTGCGATCACAGGCTTATAGACGGTGCGATGGCAACAAGATTCATAATGAGAATTAAGGAACTCATTGAGAATCCACTCCTGATTCTGGTGTAAGGTGAAAAACATGCAGTATGACGCGGCAATTATAGGAGCAGGACCCGGAGGATACGCGGCAGCAATAAGGCTTGGACAACATGGGAAGAAGGTTCTCCTGGCGGAAAAGGATAAGATCGGCGGAGAGTGCCTGAACTATGGATGCATACCATCCAAGGCACTCATAGAGCTGGCAAACTCCATACATTACCTTAAGGAGATCCCGGGTGCCCATTCTTCTTTCGATCTCAACATGAAGGAATGGCAGGAATGGAAATGGGCCATGATAAATCGCCTCACATCCGGTGTTGAAACACTCTGTAAATCCTACGGTGTGGAAATAGTCAGGGGGACTGCCGTAATTCAGGATGATCACCACATCACGGTAAATGATGCTACATTTGAGTTTGAAAATCTTGTTCTCGCCACAGGATCCTCTCCCATCAAGATTCCCGGAATAGATCAACCACTTTACAACCGGGAGATTCTGGACCTTCAGGAAATACCTAAAAGACTGGTGATTATAGGCGGTGGATATATAGGAATAGAACTTGGAATGGCTTTTTCAAAAATGGGATCACAGGTGACTGTTGTGGAAATGCTTGACAAAATACTGCCGGGTGCCGATGCGGAACTTGTAAGGCCCATTGAAAGAAAACTCAGGGAACTCAACGTGCGAATACTTACCTCCAATAAGGTGAAGAAGGTTACAAGGAAGGAAGAATATGCAATAGAACTTGAAAACGGCGAGATATTGAACTCAGACCAGGTTCTTCTTACTGTTGGGAGAAGACCGAACTTAACTGGCTTTGGCCTTGAAAAACTAAAGCTTGAGATGAACGGTCCATTCATAAAAACAGATGAACATATGAGGACAAGCCTTCCCAATGTCTATGCAATTGGAGACGTTGCCGGACAGCCCATGCTTGCACACAAGGCATATTACGATGCAGATATAGCATCAGACAACATATGCGGTATCGATGCTGTTGTGGACTACAGGGCAATGCCATTCGTCATATACACAGATCCTGAGGTGGCATACACCGGCACAAAATCATCATCAGAGACATCTTTTCCCACTGCAGCAAATGGCAGATCACTCACAATGAACAATTCGCTTGGAAGCTTCCATATATATACCGATTCAAAAGGCATCGTAACAGGTGGTGCTGTGGTTGCACCGCATGCCTCTGAACTTATCAGCGAGATCAGTCTTGCAGTGGAATCAGGACTTATGGCCATGGACATCGGGTTGACCATACATCCACATCCCACTGTTTCAGAAGGTGTAAAAGAGGCTGCGGAGATGGTTTATGGAAAACCGTTACACTTCAAACCTCGCAATTGATCTTGGCCAAATAGATTACCTGGAATGCTTGAAGTTTCAGAAGGATCTGGTATCCAGAAGACTCAATAACAGCATACCGGATGTCCTCTTATTTCTTGAACATCCACCGGTATACACAACCGGAAGAAGAGACGATCCATCCAATTATGGCAGCATAGATGTGATAAAGACCGAAAGGGGTGGAGACGTCACCTACCATGGTCCGGGGCAGTTGGTCATATACCCTATCCTGAAGATCTGGGAAAAAGAGGGAAAGATTGATGTCAGAAGTTTTGTGGTAAAGCTTGAGGGGATTGTGATAAAATCGCTTGCTACTTTTGGTTTTGAAGCCTCTGTGGGTGATGAACCCGGAATATGGGTAGGAAATGGAAAAGAAAAGAAAAAAGTTGCCTCCATGGGACTGGCCATTGAAAATGGGGTTTCCTACCATGGGATCTCAATAAACATAGGGAAAGAGGTTCTTGAGGGGTTTTCAAGAATAAACCCTTGTGGAATGGATTCATCTGTCATGGGGTATATTGAAATAGATAGGGACGATTTAATTAATGTGCTTATTTCCGTTTTCTCGGAGGAATTTGGAACATTCGAAAGGAAGTCTTCGGCGATATTATGGAAATAATAACGTGCAACAGTTACTCGTGATCTTCATTCTTTCCTCTGATATCCCAGATCCTTTCCTGAACACCCTGTCTTTTGTTTGACAGTATTGCAACCATAAACAACAGCGAAGAAAGCCTGTTGGCATATGCAATTATATGATCCGGAGTGGAAAGTTCCTCCTTAGTCCCGACAATTATTCTTTCAAGTCTTCTCACCACGGTCCTGGCAATATGCAGCGATGTCGACTGAGGTGTTCCGTCCGGGACGATAAAAAGCCTTATTGGACCGACTTCCTTGCGGTAGCTTACAACCCTTTCCTCAAGCCATTCCACTCTAGCCGGGTCAAGTTTTCGTGCATGGCCTGAAGCCGTAATTTCCTCACCAAGAGTGAAAAGATCTTCCTGTGTTATTCTAAGATCTTTTTTTATATCCTCCCATTTCGACAGGGCAATTGCATTGCCTATGTTTGAGAGCGCTTCATCCAGGGTCCCTTCCACCTCAACCAGTGAAGACGACTTTGATACCCTTCTCCGGTCACCTGTGTCAGTACTTCCACTGTCTCCTTTGCGCGTGAACATATAACATCACAACACTGATTAGTTATGCCTATAAAACGTATTGATCTTTTTTTTCTAAACGGTTAGATGGGATACGCTGAGTCTATCCTTCAGGAAAATTCATTCCGAGAATCCTTATCTATTAAGCAAAGATCAGTAACCGTGACTCTTAACAGGGAGGACTATCTGCTTGTTGTGTGGGAATTTCTCGAGTCCTTCGATTCAGTAAGTGAAATAGATATTTCCAGGAGATTGA
>JAKBSB010000173.1 GCA_021845155.1 Thermoplasmata archaeon | reverse complement strand
GAAGAACTTTTTCTCATAAAAATGAAAGGATGGAACAGAAATGACTAGAATAATACTTTATACCGGGAAAGGGGGAGTTGGCAAGACGAGCATGGCCGCGGCAACCGCAGTTGGACTGGCAAACTCCGGGAAATCCACCTTAATAATTTCTACCGACCCTGCTCACAGCCTTGGTGATGCCCTCAACATGGACGTGGGTCCCAGAGTCAAGACAGTTTTCAAAAACCTTGACGCACAGGAAGTAAGTGTAGTGGAAGCCATAAGTTCCCACTGGGGAGAATTAAAGGTTTATCTTGCCGCACTATTTCAGTCACAGGGATTGGATCCAGTATCGGCCGAAGAGATTGCAACTCTTCCAGGCTTCGATGAGGCATCACATCTTCTGTATCTTAACGATTACCTGAAGTCAAACAGGTACGATGTTATTGTCATGGACAGTGCCCCAACCGGTGAGGCACTGAAACTGCTGTCTTTTCCGGAGGCAATGTCATGGTATATGGAAAAAGTTTTCCCAATAGGACGAACCACTGCCAGGATTGTGAGGCCTTTCATGAAACCTATAATCGGGATGCCTCTTCCAGATGACACTGTTTTTGCAAGTATGGATAGCCTGTACAAGAATCTAAAAAAAGTGCGAGAGGTCCTGATAGATAACAGCATAACGTCAATAAGACTTGTATGCAACCCTGACAGGATGTCCTTTAACGAGACAAAAAGGGCATATACCTATCTACTTCTTTATGGCTATCCCGTGGACGCACTGATAGTCAATAAGATATTCGCAGATAATGTGGGTGACTTCTTCCTGAAGTGGAAGGAAAACCAGAGAGAGATAATAAAAGAGATAGACGAATCATTCAGGGAGATCAAGGTTCTGAAGGTCTACCTTTCCGATGAGGAACCCATAGGGAGGGAATATCTCACCCGACTTTCAAAAAAAATATATGAGGATTCTGACCCAATGGAAATATTCTTCAAGGGGAAACCAATAGAATATTACAGGCTTGATAACCGTAACTATGTCAGAGTAAAGCTCCCTTTTGCAAAGAAGGAATCCATGAATCTTTATAATAAAGGTGGTGAACTGGTGATTGAAATCGAAAACTGGAGAAGAGTATTCTACCTTCCGCAATCTCTTTCGGATAAGAGTCCAGGAAACGCAGAGTTTATTAACGGGCATCTAAATATTGAACTGGTATAAATGGTTCAGGAAAAAAAATCAGACAATGATGAAAAAAATGTTGATAACAGGGCCACACTTGAACTCAAGATAAGCATTCCAATGGTTGGTTTCAGTGAATTCATGGATTCGCTTTCACATCTAAAGATCGCAGGCAGTGAGATACTATCCGCAGGAAAATCCCTGATGGGGAAAACCGAATCCGGGGACAAAAAAACAGTAAAGAAAATAGAGATAAAATAAACATCAATCGACAACATACAATAAACCCAATTAATTTTCAAAAAAAATCGGCACATATTTTAATTATTCCGTAATCCAACGCCGATGAATTATGGATATTCACAGTGAGATTGAAACAGTTTTCAAGGAATTAGGGCTTGCAGAAACCAACCATGGATCATTTTCAGGTAAATGGCACTCTGGTGGAAAAAGAGAAATTTACACATCTTTCAGTCCCATAGACGGAACTGCTCTGGGAAAAATAGAGCTCTCAACAAAGGAAGATTACGAGGAGATTATGGGTCATCTCAATGCTGCATACAGCAGATGGTCGGAGGTCCCAGGACCAAAGAGGGGTTTTGTCATAAAGGAGATCGGGGATGAACTTCTCAGGAAGAAGACTCTCCTTGGGAAGATAGTAAGTCTTGAAACAGGGAAAACCCAGGTAGAGGGAGAGGGCGAGATACAGGAGATGATTGACATAGCATATTTTGCCACGGGACTTTCCAGGCAGCTTTACGGTCTCACAATGGCAAGTGAAAGACCTGACCACAAACTTTCAGAACAGTGGATTCCAATGGGTACTGTCGGGGTCATTTCTGCATTTAACTTTCCGTCCGCAGTATGGTCATGGAATGCCTTCATAGCAGCTGTTTGTGGTGATGTAGTATTATGGAAGCCTTCCACAAAGGCATCACTGGTTGCAATCGGTGTCATTCATGTTATTGAGAATGTTTTAAAGAAGCTGGATATGCCACAGATTTTTTCACTTATAGTAAGCAGGGGTTCTCAGGGAGGAGAGTGGATTGCCACAGATCACCGGATACCGCTTGTTTCGTTCACCGGTTCCATTCCGGTTGGGAAGAAAATAAACACCACAGTCTCATCAAGACTCGGAAAGACCATTCTTGAACTTGGTGGAAATAACGCTGCCATAATATCTTCAAGATCAAACATGGATATTGCCCTCAAGGGCCTGGTATTTGGCTCCCTTGCTACAGCAGGGCAGAGATGCACTTCCACCAGAAGGGCCATAATTCAGGAAGATATATACAGCAAATTCGTTGAGAAACTGAAGGCAGCTTATTCAACAATAAAGATAGGCAATCCTCTGGAAAAAGGAGTTCTCGTGGGCCCTCTTATAGATAATGAAGCAGTCAAAACATATCTCTCAGCCATAGAAACCGCAAAAAAACAGGGTGGAAAACTGATATATGGGGGAGAGAAAATCACGATCCCTGGCCTTGATCACGGGTATTATGTGAAACCTGCAATAGTTGAAGCAGAGAGTTCAATGCCCATTGTTAAGGAAGAGACATTCGGTCCTCTTCTCTACCTGTTCAAATACAAAACTATTGAGGAAGCCATCAGCATTCATAATTCCGTACCTCAGGGATTATCGTCCGCAATATTCACAACGGATCTTTCGGAAGAGCACCTCTTTCTATCAGCAAGGGGTTCAGACTGCGGCATAGTCAACGTTAACACAAGCACAGCAGGTGCGGAAATAGGTGGCGCATTCGGAGGAGAAAAGGAGACAGGATCAGGAAGGGAGAGTGGAAGCGATGCCTGGAAAGCCTATATGAGACGGCAGACGGTAACCGTAAACTGGGGAAAAGACATTCCTCTTTCACAGGGAGTCAGGTTTGACTTCTGATCCCTTAATAAAATTACTGCAAGTAATATGAAACTCACTAACTCTTTTAAATTAAAAGAATATTTTGCCTGGATTGGCAAAGAGAAAAAGCGTAAGGGAACTTAAATTAATCAGGTCAGTGGAACTTGTACCATCAAGAACCTGCAGCATGGACGATATTTATGCAGCAGGAAGCATGCTGTCCAATCTTGCAGATATGTTTACCGCCCCCGAAAATCCCAGAGGACTTCCAGGCATAGACCCAGTAATATCTCTTTATGAAGCCACAAGGAATAATGAGGTCATTCCAATGCCTCATATTACGCCAAGGGACAAGAATGCGCTTTTCATAAGATCACAGGCCATAACTGCCATAAAGTTCGGCATCAATCATTTCTTTGTAATAGGCGGTGACCCAATAAGCCCAGAGGCTGAATCAAGAGAGGTCAGGGAAATTGACGTGATGAAAACAATTACTGAAATAAGCAGATCAGGAAATCTTGTGAAATCTGCCGATAATAAAGTACCTGAAATTGTGGTTGGAAGTGCCATTAACCCATACAGGGCAAACGAAGAGGAGATAGCTGCAAAAAAAATGGAAAACGGTTCTAACCTGTTCATCAGCCAGATCATATTCGACCCCTTACTGCTGGAAAAAGACTGGATAAAGAAGAGAAATTTTAAGTTAATGGCCGGGTTCATGGCCATCAGGAAAAAGTCCCAGGTGAATTTTGCTGAAAAGCTCCACATAAACATGCCAGAGGAAATTCGTGAAAAATTTGAGAATTCAGATGACATACAATCCACTTCAAGGAGAGTCATTCTGGACGCATTTGATTCACTGAGGGGGTATGTGG
>JAKBSB010000172.1 GCA_021845155.1 Thermoplasmata archaeon | reverse complement strand
GCTGTTCAGAGTGTTTGTCCATTGTTATGAGTTAAACCTGAGAAGGCAAGCAATATCATCAAAGCAGCCATTACAGTGACGCCTAAAAGCTTTATTTTTTGATTCATATATGTGAATATACTTATATATATATGCATTTTGTAGTATATTTACCTACGCCAGTAGTTAGCATGCGTTCCTTCTATTTTTGTCGGCCTCAGAGTGCCCTTATAGGGACTCTAAGAAAAAGAATTTGGTATCATCTGCGTCGGACAATTAATCATTTGTGAGGACATTGAACAGCAGACAATATAACAAAAATACCATGAAAGAACATGTGATAATATGAAAGATGATTGGAACCATCGGGTAAGAAAGGAGATCTCAGAATTTCAAATATATGGCATCGTTTCAGTCAGCAATCTGACTTCAGATGAGAATCACATTTGGGGGTATGTTCAAAATATTGAGAAATAAACTTTACGGATTTGCTCGAGATTTACGTCTAGCAATTTTTTATATCCTAGTAGGATTTCATAGTATGAATAGAACAAAGACATGTGAGCTTTGCGGAACTGAATTTTCATGTGGAGGTCTGTTCGGATGCTGGTGTGATAATGTCAAAACTGACAGCATGCATAAGGAACTGCTTTCATTGATAGCCTCAGATTGTGTATGCCCCGAATGCCTGAAAAGGAACTGATGCCTGGTTCATCCTTTCAATACTCCCAGAAAGATCTGCGTCTCGTATTCCATGGTCACTTTACCCTGTTTTTCAAATCGTTCAAAAAGCGCTTTCAAACCTGATAATGCGCTTTCATAACCTGTGTCTTCGGGACTGAGGGAATAAGATGTTGAGAGATATCTTCCAATAAGTGCCTCAAGATCCATTTCCTGATTGTTAGGTATCTGAAACTTTCCGTAGCCCCTGTCATAAAAAGAATTAAACGTATCGTAGCTGATTCTTGTATTTCCAGTTCCGTGATAATTCTTGCTGAATTTCTCGCAAATGTGGTCATAATTCTTGCTGAGGCTTTCTTCACCTTCAGAACGGTTGTTCCATATCAGGGCAACATAACCTCCAGGTTTTAGGATTCTGGCAAATTCCTTCTTTGTCATGACCGGGTCAAACCAGTGAAATGACTGACCCGCTACAATTAAGTCAACGCTATTCTCTTCTATACCTGTGTCTTCGGCAGTTCCATCAAGGATGAAACAGTTTGAGGATTGTAAATTGTGCTGCAGCAATGCCGTTCGCATATCAGCGTTTGGTTCTATGCAATAAACTGAATTACCATTTTTCAGAAAAAGATCAGATAATATACCCGTGCCTGAACCAATATCTGCAACAACCCAGTATCCACTGAAACCTGCTTCTTCTTTCAATAGATTCAGGATCTGGTTCGGGTATCCGGGTCGATATTTTGCATAACATGAGGCTTTTCCGTCGAACACGTTACGATTGTTGGACACAATATGTCATGAAAAGAAACTATAAAAACGGCATGGAAACTTACAATCGCTTCCATCGATTTAAAAAATTAACGAATCCCGGAATCAGTCCCGATCGCTTCTTCTATGATCGTTACTGTACCTTCTAGGACCTCGTGAAACGCCAGATCCTCTGCCACCACTGTTTCCATAGCGCCTTGGTCCACTGTGTCCACCGGAGGATCTTCCACCATAGTCACCACGACCCGGACGATCTCCTCTGTTTCCTCTCTGGCCATAAAACTCCGTGGAGCTGACCATCTGGACATTTTCAACATTCTCAAGATCCAGTTCGAGTATCTTCATCTTTACGTTTGCCTTCCTTTTTATATCGGAAATAAGGGACTGTTCTGATGAAGAAATTATTGTGAACGCTCTTCCATCCTTCCCCATTCTTGCAGATCTTCCAACCCTGTGAACATATGAGTTGCCGGTGTCGGGAGCGTCGTAGTTTATGATATCCGTAACATCAGGTATATCAAGACCCCTTGATGCAACGTTGGTAGCAATGAGGAATTGCGATCCTCTCTTGAAATTGCTCAGTGATCTTTCTCTCTCAGCCTGTGTGAGACCTCCGTGCAACAGTATTACGTTAAGATCCATCTGTTTAAGCATGTAGTGTATCTTGTTGGCTGAATCTTTCGTGTTCGTGAATATTATTGCCTTGGCTGGATCATACTGTTCGATATATGCCAGAAGATTCCTGAATTTCTGGTTTCGGCCTGCAACAGCATAATAATGGCTGATGCTCTGAACAGTAACCTCTTCCTCCTCACCCACAACAATATTTTCTCTATCTTTTTTCATATGGGTCTTGGCTATACTGAGTATTTCCCTGGGAATTGTTGCAGAAAATAACATTGTCTGCCTTTCTCTTGGCATGTATGATATGATCTCCCTGGCATCGTCTATGAAACCCATATCAAGCATAACATCCGCCTCATCAAGTATGAGGTACTCAATTTTGCTCAGATTCAGGGCATCCCTCGATATAAGGTCAAGTATTCTTCCCGGCGTACCGACAACAATATTTGCACCACGTCTCAGTGCATCAAGCTGGGCATTTATGGATGCCCCACCGTACACTGTAACAACGTGCAGTTTTGCCTCTCTTCCCATCTTATCAGCAACTTCAGCAACCTGCTTTGCAAGTTCCCTGGTTGGGGTTAGAACGATTGCCTTTAGCCCCCGTGTACCCCATATTTTGTTTATAACTGGTATAAGAAAAGCCCCTGTCTTTCCGGTTCCCGTTTTGGCTCTCACTACTACATCTTTTCCTTGGAGAATCAGGGGTATTGAAACTTCCTGAACCTCTGTGGGGCTGGTAAAATTAATTTTGTTAAGTTGTTCTACCAACCTTTCGTCTATTCCTATTTCTGTAAATGTCGTCACTTAAAACTATCCAATATTGCGGCTAACTAATTTAAGTATTGCATTTATCTTTTTGATGAAATTTCTGATTTTTTCCGGAATTTCGTTGAAGAGAGTCGTTCACAAGAACTGTTTCTATAGGGCTTAACCCATCATGGATCTGTGAGATAGAACTGTACCACGAACGATCCTGTCTCCAGGGTGTCTGGTGAACGTGGAGAAGGAGGGGATGGTGGATCTGGTGGTGGAGGGGGTGAGTTATTGTTCTTTAAATCGCCCATTCCCCCCTGGGGAGGGATATAGAAACCCACATACAGATGCGTACTGGGGCTTACACTGAAACTCCCAACTGTTATGCCCGGATAGTTACCTGTAACAACTGAATTTCCGGAATACAGCGAGAATATGAGGGTGCCAGATGAACCAAATATATTACCGTCTGGAAGTATAGTAAGGGGACTTGTTGAGACTATCATGAATGTATTATTGGCAAATCTACCATCTGTTACATTGATCACAAATACTGAATTCTTCTGAATACTGGAACTAAAATTTATTTCCAGGACATTAACTTCGGTGATTGTTTCATTTGAAATGGTTCCAATCCAGGCAGTCCCCAGATATTTATCTGGGCTCTGGTTCTGTTGTCTCCAGCCAAAAAATTTCGAATTGTTGGCAGTATTGTAATTAGGGCCAGGGTTGATTGTAAATGCATACTGACCCTGTGACACCTGCACTGAAACGTTACCCGTTATAATAACATCTGCAATCGCAACTGCAGGTATCAAAATGGAAATAGCTATGACTGCAACTAAGACCCACTTTCCCTCCACTGCGCATTACCCTGTCTTAACACTTTACTGCATAGTATATCAATATAGATGAATTCATAATATATACCTGCGATTTAGAAAGAACCGAATTTTCAAACCATGCCTTAATCTCATAAAAATTTATAAGGAGTGATCGCTGTGAAAAATTAATTGATTCAAATTGATCTGTTTTCCAGTGAAACAGTAATTGAATGCATTATATCCAGTATTTCGTGGATGTTCAG
>JAKBSB010000171.1 GCA_021845155.1 Thermoplasmata archaeon | reverse complement strand
CAGGGATACCATGATATTCTTTGTTGCAGGAAAGCTGAATCTACCGACACTGTTATGAAATTAGAAATTGGAGTGGTTTAAATACCCATCCAATATTGAAGAGAGCCTTTTAATTTTAGTAGTTTTATTGCATTCAAAAAAGTCTTTTCTGGTTATCAGGCACTGAGGAATTAAAGAGTGTGGTCCATTCTGCCGGGTCCATGCCCATGGCTTCCCTGAAAATATTCACCGTTGCAGGACTGAACCCCTGATAATGGTTGTTGGAGAAAACAAAAGTACTTTCGATCTCACCACTCTTGCTATTTATCTCCTGAGACCATTTTTTAATGGAATCGTATCTATCTATCATGAGTTTTCCAAAGTCACTGCTGTCAATTGACCTGTCTCCTATAAGCCTTAGATAAATGAAGTCTGATGTTATAACTGTAGGTACTTTTGCCATTGGGATGTCTGCCCATGCCAACGCAATTTTATTGGACTCCAGCTGCCTGAATAGTTCCTCCCTGAACCATGAATTATCCCTGAACTCAATAGCAAACCTGATGTCATCTGGAAGCATTTTTATAAAATTCCTGAGCGTATCAAAGCTGTTGCTGTAGGTTACAAAAGACGGCAACTGCACCAGGACCGGCCCAAGTTTTTTACCGAGTAGTTTTATGGGATCAAGAAAATCCAGAATCTCCCTGTAATCTACGTTGAGGCCCCTTTTATGAGTAATTTCTCCAGGAAATTTGGGGGAAAAGAGAAAGTTTTCCGGGGTTGCATCTCTCCACCTGATCACAGTATTTTTATCAGGCACTCTGTAATAGGAGGAATCTATCTCGACTGCATCAAATACTCTAGAGTACAGTTTCAGGAAATCTGAGGAGGAAACTCCCCTGGGATAAAACGGTCCAACCCATGAACTGTAACTCCAACCGGAACAACCTGTCCTGATTTTCATGATCTTCCACCATATTATTTCCTGCAAATCATCCGTTATCTAATTGGAGGGTTGTTTATATTTAACCTGTAAATAACCTTTAAGAGTTAATGAAGCACAGGGAGGACTCCTATAAAGATGTAACTTTAGAAGCGATCTTTTCGCTCAAGTCGATTGGGAGTGCTAAAATTAAGCCTGAATACATGAAATCTCGTATTAAATATGATCTACCTTTAAAGATGCGCGGGGAGAGGGATTCGAACCCTCGCTCTCATAGAGAAACAGCTTAGCAGGCTGCCGCCGTACCGCTGGGCCATCCCCGCCTACGAACTGAATCTATCCTGGAGATCATTAGCGACCTGTTCCAGAACTTCCTCAAAATCCTCATTCTCCAGAGTCAGAACTTCTCCTGTAGGTAAAAAAATCTTAGCGTAATACATCTCTCCATCCTTGGAAATTTCTACCTCTGCCAGTTTGTCTCCCATAATATCAAACCGTTAATTGCTGGCGGTATATTATATTTTCACAGATTGCTCAATACAAATAGCCTGTTAACATGTAACATTGAATCGATAAATTATTCTTTTACCGTAACATTATTGTTTATGATCAATGCTGAAGAAAAGAGTGTAGACAGGGAGTTCATTATTGAAAATGCCAAGAGGCTGATTCCCATAAAATCAATTTCTCCTGAATCTGGAGGAGACGGGGAATCCAGGAGAGCAGCTGAGATATGCAGGATTCTTGATGAGCTGGGCTATTCTGACTATAAAAAATATGAGACCACTGACAGGAATGGTGTTGTAAGGCCAAGCGTGATTCTCAAGGTTGGGAACCGTGAAAAAACACTCTGGATAATCTCACATATAGACACAGTTCCGGTTGGCGAGATAAATCTCTGGAAACACAAGCCCTTTGAGGCCACAGTTGAAGGCAACAGGATATACGGAAGGGGATCTTCCGATGACGGACAGGCCGTATTCCTTTCAATGCTTCTTTTGAAGAACCTTAAAAAAGAGAATCTAAGATATAATTTGGGACTTGCTTTCGTGGCAGACGAGGAAGTTGGAAGCAAGTATGGCATCAGCTTCCTTCTTGAAAAGGACATATTTGGGAAGGACGATCTTTTCCTTGTCCCCGATGCTGGGACGGAAGACGGACTGGAGATAGAAATTGCGGAAAAAAGTATTCTGTGGATTAAGTTCAAGATAGTCGGCAAGCAGTATCACGCCAGCATGCCCTCTGAGGCAATTAATGCAAACCGGGAGACCATGAAGTTCATACTGCAGCTTGATGAAATGCTTCATACAAGATATCCTGACACTTCCGATATATTCGATCCGCCTTATTCAACATTTGAACCTACCAAGCATGAAAAAAATGTGGACAACGTGAACACAATTCCCGGTGTTGAGGTCCAGTACGTTGACTGCAGGATTTTGCCAAAATATGATCTTGATTACGTGATAGACGACATTGACAGCCTCATCAAGAACTTCCACAAGACAAGCAAGGCAAGGGTTTCATATGAACTGTTCCAGAAAGAGCAGGCCCCTTTTCCCACAGATGAAAATTCAACTGTAGTCAAAGAGCTGAAAGATGCCATCCGGAAGGTGAAGGGAAAAGAACCCAGAGTTGTGGGAATAGGTGGAGGAACATGCGCTGCCTTCTTCAGGAGGAAAGGCATGGATGCAGCGGTATGGAGCACAACCGTGAAAGAGGTTGCACACCAGCCCGATGAATACTGCATTGTTGATCATATACTGGGAGACCAGAAAGTCATAGAGGAAATGATCTACTCCAGCTAGATCATGCATCCTCGTCAGTTTTTGCAAGATCCCGGATCCTGTTTACTCCGTCAATCTCGTTTATTATTTCCGCAACACTTTCAGGCACGTCCTTTTTCCAGTCCTTGCCATCGATCATTTTTTCCCTGATCCTTGTTCCAGACCAGAAGTCCCTGTTGATCAGCCCCATTGAGGTGACCTCGTATCCCTTCTCCATAAAGAGCCTCCTTACAAGGGAGTTGTTGGTGTAAACACGGTTAAACCTGGGTGTCAGGGATTCAACATGGGCAACCCACAGGGGATTGGAATTGACATCCTCAATAGGAACCAGGTAATAATCGTAAAGCCCCTCCCTTTCAAGGGTTGTAGTGATCATGAGATGTCTTTCCCCTGCAGTGAAAGGATCCTTAAGGGTATGTGAATACTGTGCGCTTCCTATACCTATTATAACGGATGAATTCTCCTTCAGAATAGACTTGATGACTTCAAGATGGCCATTGTGGAATGGCTGAAACCTCCCGACAACAAATGCTCTTGTCATAGCTGATCCCATCCCTCAGATTCTCCTGATCCCTATTCTGACAGATTCTCCCTCTATGTCCCAATCCTTCCCTTCTTCTGGCTCCCCTGTTGATATCTTTGTCGAAAGGGTCTCGTTGCTGATTGCTTCCCTGAAATACTTCAGGCTCAGTTCCTGCCTTTTACCGGGTGATATTACCGTTTCGATCTTTGCGTCATAGGGAAGATTTGCCTCCTTCCTCATGACCTGTATCCTTCTTATGATCTCACGTGCAAATCCTTCTGCCTCAAGCTTCTCGTCCAGTTCCAGGTTTATGAACACCTCTGTACCGGACCTGTCGTCTTTTGTATATGCATAACCCGGTTTCGGTGATTCTATTATCTTCAGCAGATCACCGTTCAGAACTTCGCCGTCCACCGTTACCTCGCCTTCCTTGAGAAAATCTTCCAGGAGTTTCCCGTCATTCTCCACGGCATTCTTCACGCTGTTCGTCTTGCCCCGCAGTATGGGGGCTGCCTTCTGGAGAACCAGTCCAAGCTTCATGTCAAGCGGTTTCTCGGTCTCGCCTATGAGTTTTACCTCTCTTGCATTCATCTCCGGTTCAAGTATCTCCAGAAGGTCTCTGCTCATCTCCTCCTGTGAACTTATGAGAATCTGCTTCAGGGGCTGCCTGTTC
>JAKBSB010000170.1 GCA_021845155.1 Thermoplasmata archaeon | reverse complement strand
TTTCAAGGTCTGGACTGAGAAACATCCTGAGTATAAGAATATGGACATAAGGTATTTCACATTCCACAGGGAACTTGAGGAGCATCACGAAGAGGCCATGGAAGATGTTCTGGGGCAACATAAGAATGACCCGGTTGCCAGGGAGAAATTCATGAAAGGTGCAGAGGGAATTCTCGACCTTGAGCAGAAGTTCTGGCTTGGGCTCTCAGATACACATAATTAAGCACTTTCTTTTTTGCAAACTACAAACCATTTATTTTCTATTTTGCAATCACTGGGGGAATGCAGAATAACCGGTCACGATATATTATTGCCAGGCATGGAGAGACTTATTTTAATCTTGAAAGCCGCTGGCAGGGTATGGGCAACAGCCCACTGACAGAGAGGGGAAAAAGGCAGGCGGAGTATCTTGCAGAAAACCTGAAGGATTTCCATGTGTCCAGGATAATCACCAGCAACCTGCTAAGAGCCATGGAAACTGGGAAAATCGTATCTGAAATAATAGGGGTTAAGAATGTGTTTGCCTCAGATCACCTCAACGAAAGGAATCTTGGGGTTCTGGAGGGATACACGCCTGAACAGGTCCTGGAAAAATTCGGGGTTGATTTCAGGATAATAACATCAAGAGAAATAGACCGGATTGAGGGAGTGGAAGCCTGGAGATCATTTGTTGAGAGAATTTTTGCCTACCTGGAGGAACTCAAGAAGGAGGATTATCATGGAACCACACTCCTTGTAACACATGGCGGTGTTCTCAGGGCAATATTCAATACGCTTACAAACACCTATGACCAGAAAGTACTGTTTCACAACTGTGCCTACATGGTTATACATCCAGAAAATGGAAATTGTACCATAGACGGCATCAACACCATGAGCGATCTTATTATCTGACCCATTAGATTCCAGGTTTGATTTGTGCTATTAAGGGATTTCATCTTCATTGTCGGATAAAAAAATTTAAAGCCTTATTATTATGTTCTACTATGATTGATAAATAGAATAAAGAAGATATTCCTTGAGTCTGAAAGCAACAGGAATCTAGTCCTTGACCAAAAGCACCTGGCCATATTTCTCAGCCTGGTGTCTGGATCTTCCCTTATTGAGATTGCATATTTCACCTGGATCCAGTTCGGCTACTTGAATCCATTGGCAATTGTTATGGAGACCGTATCGCTTTTCGCAGGTTTTATCCTGATACTGGCTGGCCTTGCATTCAATATGGCAGGCAGAATGAAGATTTTATGGACTGCGGCGGTAGCAGCAGTAGTCATCCAGATCCTGTTCTATGCATATCCGTCAGGCCTTAAAATCTATTCCATGATCTTCATGGCAGTCCTTTTCATAACGTTGTTCACATATGTGATTATTGAGGAAAGGAAAGGACTATTACAAAAATTCCTGCATTACTACACTTTAGAGATAATGCTATTTTTATTTATATTTGCTTTCCTGACCGGATTTTTCTACACCAGATATTTTCCAAGTGACGAAAGCGCAATAGACACTTATGCTGCTTCACTTTTTTTGCGGGGGATAAATCCGTATAATGCTGCAAATATGGTTAACTCCCTATCCGTAATGCATTTTCCTTACTACCTGGGAACGCCACTGCTTACAGGCGGTTATGTCCGGACCCTTGGATATCCAGTCCTGTCATTCATTGCATACCTCCCCACAGCTGTTTTTTCCCTGAAGCCAAGTTTCTTCCAGGAAACCCTCAGCATAATTCCAGTGGCAATACTGGTTGTGGAATATATTAGAAAAGGGTACCTCAACCTCGTTCCTGCACTGTTCCTGGGCTTATTCTCTTCAACAATGATACTGTCGGAGGGACTTAATGGGGGGAATGGCTTCTTCTGGGCTTCACTGGTTATGATATCATATATTTTCACAAAGAAGCCTGCAGGGTCGGGTATCTTTTTTGGCCTTGCCCTTTCTGTCAAGCAGATACCTGTGTTTGTACTTCCATTCTTTCTTGTCCTGATCCTCAAGGAACAAGGAAAAAGGGCCATGTTCAAATGGCTCCTGGCTGCAATGGTTACGTTTCTTCTGCTGAACGGTTATTTCATTGCTTTAAATCCGTCTTATTACGTGAAATCTGTTCTAAGCCCGGAACTCTTTCCTATTCTTGGCATTGGATTTGGGATTTCACAGATCTCATTCCTGGGCATGTACACTATTCCGGAAACGCTTTTTCCAGTGCTTATGATATGCATGATGTTCGTTCTTGGGGCAATTTACTTCCTCTATTTTGACAGGTTGAAGTATGCCATCTTTGTTTTTCCCATGATCATACTTGCATTCAACTACAGGGTCGCCATAGAATATTTTCTGTACTGGGTTATTCTCTGTTTTTCAACGATTCCTTTCCTGATTGAGAGCAGGGGCTTCAAGGACAGATTACAGGAAAGACCTGTGAAGAAGAAAAGTCCCTCGGTGTTCCATCTGATCAGGAAACCGGGACGGAAAGGGGTACTGGTTTCATTCATTATAGTTCTGTGCATAATACCCGTTTCAGCAGTATTATACCATGACAATAACAATTCAGGCATGATCATAGAATCTGCAGTACCTAACGCCATAGCAAATAACACGTCGTTTTCCGATTCAATGAATCTGACGGTCTATTTTACCTCTGCATCTGGCAGACCCCAGAATATTTTGGTAAGGATAGTTGAGCCCGGTGCAATATCAAATGGTAACGGCCTCATCTGGAACATAAGCGGAAGCAATAACACGATAATGCCCAATTCCATCACAACAATAAACCTGCGGACTGATGTTCCGGAAGAGTACCTGAACCTCCGCGAACCATACCGCATTGTAGTATACTGCTACAACAGGGTTTATGCCAGGACTTTTGAGTAAAATAAGTGTTTATATGGTATTTTCAAATTCAATACAATGAAGAATTTCATAATCAGTGGTGTGGGTCCGGGCATGGGCTGCAGTATATCCAGGGAATTTCATTCGCATGATGTGTCCATAGGCATCATATCCAGATCTGACTTCGGGCTTAAGCTTTCCAATGAACTGGGATGCATTCACAGAAAGGTTGACCTGAAAGATTTTGATTCCACCGGGAAAGAAGTTGATGAGATAGCGGAAGAAATGGGGGGGCTTGATGGTGTTGTTCATTGTGCTGGCGGGTTCTTCAGCACCAATGGAATTATTGAGACGAGTCCTCAACAGTTCAGGGAAGCACTTGAAAATAACTCCATGACCTATTTTAATATTGCAAAAAGTTCAGTAAAACATTTAATGAAGAGGGGTGGTTCAATAACCGGCATATCGGCAGCAAGGAATGTCTACTATGGAAGCAATCCGGGGTATTCTGCAGGAAAGGGAAGTATCGTATATATGACGAGAACTCTGGCCAGGGACCTTGCCCGTTTCAACATAAGAGTAAATTCCGTTGCCCCTGGATTCATAAGGAAAGACGACTGCGGGTCTTCACAGTCTGAGGTGAAACTTCTGGGAATGGAAAGATACCCTTCACCTGCAATTGGAAGAATTGTTTTCGAAATTGCCACAAACAGCATAATAACCGGCCAGAATGTGGAAGCTGATGGAGGTGTGAGTTCCCAGATTCCTTCAAACCGTTTACTCTGAGCAGGCTGTATACCTTCGAATGAGGACCCGCCTGATCAAGTTTATATTCCTTCTGAGTGATTAAGAGATTATGGTATCAGTGGTTTCAGCATCATTCACAAGATTCGGGAAGCGGGATGATGATCTCCTGTCAATTGCATCCCAGTCAGCCGATCCTTTAGTGCAGAAATATCGTGAAGATATTGATTTTTTCATAGTTTCAAACTCCTATTCGGGTGAATATAACGGGATATCCGGCCTGAATAACCTTCTCACCACAAGATTTTCAATGGACGGCATCCCTTCTATTAGGG
>JAKBSB010000169.1 GCA_021845155.1 Thermoplasmata archaeon | reverse complement strand
GTAACATAACCGCTGTCAGGTGGAAGAAACCCGCAGATCATGAGGAGGGTGGATGTTTTACCGCTTCCGTTCTTTCCGTATATACATATCGTTCCGTTATCACTGATGGATGGTGAAATTATGGCACTTCCAAGTTTCTTTGAAAGTTTAAGATCAATCATCCTGTTTTCCTCCTTTTTATTATACCACTTTTAAGCAATCTTGTGGCACCCAGAATGATCATGGATACAACAATCATCAACGCTGCTGCAGTCACTGCGACACCCGGCCCATAATAACCGTAGTACTGGTAAATGAGCACCGATGCTGGCTCCACACCCTTGAATGGACCCTGCAGTATATAGTAGGCAAGAATTGCAATTGACCCGAATTCACTCATTGCCCTGCTCATTGAGGTAAGCGTTGCGGAGGCAAGATCCTTTATTGAACCTGGTATGACGACGGAATAAAGAATACGGATCCTAGAAACACCTAGGGAATATCCAAACATCTCATGGTAACGGTTTAGTGATGAAAAAACGGACTGTGCCGATCTTATGTAAACCGGTGCGGATATGAACGAAAGGGCAACTATAAGTCCCTGGATGCTGTCAAAGAAATTTATGCCTATTGATGAAAGGAATCTGCCAAATGGCGTTATCGGGCTCCCAATGATCAGGAAGGCTATGCCGACAATGGGGTGAGGTATTGATGCAGGGATGTCAGAGGCTGTCTCCATAAAATTATTCTGATTCCTCGCAAGGTTGAATGCAAGGGGTGTGAACACAACAAACACAATGAATGCTGAAATCGCAGACGATATGACTGTAAGCTCTATAGATTCCATTACAGTATCACTGAAACCAAGGGCATTCCTGTAGATGACAAACCCGAAGTAAAGTATGAAAAGGATTGGTATTATGAGCAGGGCTATTGTAATCCATGATATTACCGAAATCGCGTCATGGTTCCTTCTCATTCTCTTATTGCCCATAATTTCTCTTACAGTCATGTAAAGGTCCCTGAAAACTTCAATTTTCCCTCACTGATAAGTGGATCAAGCCAGGTTGGAACCGGTACATTGGTAAACAGTAGTGATGTCTGGAGAGGAACGAGACCAAATTCAGTGAGGTTGGCGTTATTCTCTATAACATATGTTACGAAACCATCCGCAGATGATGGATCAGTGTTATTGGAAAGTGCCGATATGTAAAGGTATATGGGGCTTCCGTTTACAATCCCTGTTGCAAGTGGGTAGTTGAACTGTGCATAAAATGAGGACATGCTCTCGTTTCCCAGATTCAGTTCTGGTGGGAGTGATATGTAGTTCAGGTCTTTTGCAATAGCCGCCGACCTGTAAATGTACAGAAACTGAATGTTGCCGCTTATCAGGGGAGAAACCAGATCAGCTGCGTTTGCTGCTGATACAGACCCACCTCTTTTGATCATTCTGTTCTCAAAATAGCTTCTATTGCCGTTGTGGTATTCGAACCCCGCGATCTCGAGATTGATCCATGCCCTGAATCCTGCGGGATCGGAGTTTGGATCTGATATGCCGACCTTTACCAGACCCGAGGTCAGGTTTGAATACGCTTCACTGTAGAGTGTGGTACTGTTGGTGGAATTTGCCGAGGCAAACTGGTTTATTATGGACCTTGCAGACTGGTTATGGAGTGTCAGGCTGGAATAGGCGATGACCAGACTGTCGGCTGCAAACGCTATAGCCCATCCGCTATACCTATCCCCCAGGTACGACCTGTCGTAGGAATTCAGTGCCACGGATATGAATACGCTGGCAGGGATGTTCTGTGATATCTCTCTCGCATCACTGTATGATCCACCACCTTTTGCCGGTTCAACATTTATGCCGGAAGTGTTATGATATCCACTTAGAAGGTAATTTGCCTCCTGGACATATGCATCGGCAGTATAGGTTATCAATTCATTGGAGTTACCAGTGAAAATGTCACTCTGGAAAACTATCACCGATGATACAACTACAACCACCACAGTAAAGGAAACTATTATGCCTATTCTCCTTTTCAACCGATCTCCCGCCTCTTTAATGTCTGACTGTCTGTAGAGACATATCGTATAATAAACTGTTTACTATTTTACAAATGTAAACAAAGTTATTTAACATGAATAGATCATGGACGGTGGCAAACAAGGGTGATGGGCATAACGGTTCTTTCCTTACTGAAAGGCAGAGAGAGATATTGCGCTTGCGAAAACAGAATCTCAAAAAATCAGAGATTGCAAAGATTCTGAATATAACCCGTCAGGATGTTACAATTCTTGAGAAAAGAGCCATGAATAACATAGAAAAAGCCTATAATACAATCCAACTGGCAAATGAGGAGGGTTTTTCTGTAAGCATTGTAATAGAGAAAGACACTCAGATACTGGATGCAATTAAAAAAATACTTGCAGCCGGAGACGAGAACAATATAAAAATAAAGAGTCCCATACCAGAAATATTCACTCTTATCAAGATATGCCACGGTCCAAACATTAAGAATGGCCTGATACAGAGGGGTACAAAAGTTAGCATAATGGCCGATGGTAGTGTTATTATGAGACCAAATCTTGACTCCTCATCCGTTGATAAATCTCCATGATTGGAAATGATCAATTATAATGTCAATACGCCCTGTTCACCAGTGGTTATTCTGACTGGAAGGAGACCTGAACGCGATTCCAAAGACGGATCTGATATTTGTGAGGGAAAAAGGAAACAATGTTTTGAAACTCTGAAGCATGGCATGAAGAAATCCCTCGTATCAAAAAGACCTGTAGTGGATCGCAAAACAGAATACAACCGGTTAGTGAAACTTGAGAAAAGTTTGGACTGGCATGATAGGAAACAACCGGGAATGGGTAAACTTAAGAGATATCAGAGAGGGATCAGATAGAGGAACTAAAGAAGATAATAGAAGCGAATTCTGGATCATATTGACATGATACCGATCTGTGTACACTAAAAAGAATATCACAGGTGATAACACTCATATGGCTTTTGATGGAGAATCATGATTATGGGAATGAATGGCTTAAGAAGAACTATCCGGAATACGTGAAGGAAGCAAATGGGAAGAATGCAACCATCATCTTCCATGATGAATCCGGTGTAAAGAGGAGACCAGACGTGAGGGGAACATGGTCACTGAAGGAAAAGAGGGTTCGGATATCTATAACACCAAAGAGAAAAATTCTCAATTCGCTACTCAAAGTTCAACGTAAACGCTGCAACAGTTCAAAATGTCGTAGCAGTTTACTTAATAGGATTTACAAAAACTTTGCAAAAGGATTATATTTCCATCTTTTATGTTGGTGAGCCTGATGCCACATAGTCTGGATCAGAATGTTGCCACTGTAGCTCAGCTGGTAGAGCAGCTGATTTGTAATCAGCAGGTCGGGGGATCGAAACCCTCCAGTGGCTTGCTGTGTTGATTTCACGCCTTCAGTTAATCACGTGATTTTGCTTTTTTATGATGCTCTAGAACGTCATTAATCAGTTAATAACCTTCATAAATGGCGGGTAAAAATTTGAAATTTCTTCACTGTTCGCGAAACCTTAAAATTACAGTTAAGCATAGAAGAAAGCCGGGATGGAGTTCCCGTTTTAAACGTCCAGAGAGGACTAATAACTCCTGTCAATATGGAAGATTCAGCATGATCAGAATGACCATATTTCAATATTAAGAGGAGTTGAATGAAGTTGCCCTTTCATGGAATACTTTACGGAAATAATGAAAATAGAAGGCTTAAAGAGGAACCACCTGAATTTTTTACCGACCTGAATCTGGATCAGATCATAAATCACATTACTGAGAATAAAAAAGATTATAAGCTGGATTCCATTTTTTACACTTCTCTGGAGAATATCAGTGAAGTTAAGTACAGACAGGATGTTTTTCGTGATCTTCAGAACGAGAACATTCTCA
>JAKBSB010000168.1 GCA_021845155.1 Thermoplasmata archaeon | reverse complement strand
TCCGATCTGCCATCCATGGAGAATACTCCATCAGTGATGACAAGAGATTTTTTTCCTTCCTTTCTGTGATCTTTTAGCTGCTTCGCCAGATCTGCTGTATCCATATGCTTGAACACAACTCTCTTCGCAGAACTCAGCCTGACTCCGTCTATAATGCTTGCATGGTTGAGTTCCTCGCTGAAAACAACGTCATCTTTTCCGACCAGTACTGGAATCGTTCCAGAATTTGCAAGCAATCCTCCCTGATATACAAGGGAATCCTCCATATGCTTGAATTTGGCAACCTTCTCTTCCAGTTTTATATGCACTTCATCAGAACCGGCAATTGATCTGACTGCTCCAGCTCCAACTCCATATTCCTCTATGGCTTCAATTGCAGCTTTCTTGACTTCCGGGTTATTAGCCAGACCAAGATAGTTATTGGAGCACATATTCAGCACGGTCCTTCCGTCAATTTTAACCCATGCTCCCTGCGGACTCTGTAAAATTCTTATGGGTATGTATCTTCCATTCTCCTTCAGATTCTCTATCTCATTTTTTATCCATTCCATTCCTGACATAATAATACACATTAAAGTCATGGAAAGTTTTCATATAAGGCTGATCCAGAATAGAAATTCTAACATAAATAACTCATTTAAATTTCTGAAATGTTTTATGCAAGCCCAGAACACTGGATTGGTATTCCATTAATTTACTATCATCTATGCCTGTAACACGGCTTAAATGTTCTGAGTTTTGGCATTCCCAGTTGGCATCGAGTTATTGAAGTTCTTCTTATTTACGGAATAGATTACAACTCCAGCATGAGCCAGAATTATGAACATCGCAACCGATACGTATTCAACAAGCCCTGAAATGTAGTATGCCCTGTATGATAAATTCACTCCAGTAATTGCAAGTGACAGAAAAGTTCCGGCAACAATTGCAACAATCCCAGTTCCAAGCAGGAAAAGACCAAACTTTTTGTTTAGGTCGGAATTCTCACCTTTGGTCAATTGTCTTGTAGAAAGTGGGTCCATTCCTTTCGGGAAATTACTGCCATATGTAAGCATTTTATAGACTACAATCAGTGAAACGACTGTCCACGTCAGGAAAATGAAATAAATGAACCACATGCTAAAGCTGAACGTTTTGTTAATGCTGAAAACATATGTGCTGTAAAGAAAAATAAGAAGAAGCCAACCAACGGTTATACTTATGATCCCAGATATCTTTGTTATCCGGTTCGAGATATTTTCCATGGATTGATATAAGCATTCTTTGATATAAATTTTAACATTTGAGGTCCAGGTAATGTTTTCCCCTTGGTATTCGGGAAGGCCAGGGTTTTCAATATCATAAAGTTACCAGAAGATAGGTTATATCTGGCTTTCCAGTTTTTTTTGACTCCGGTGAAATCCGGTATGTATATTTTATGAAACCCGCAAAGAGATCAATTGTCATATGTCAGGAAATAGAATTCAAAGGCTTCATCCGGCACATTGAAGGTAGGAAAAGAGGCTGTAATATAATACCTATAAATTGTCTTACTTCAATACACGCTCGGTAAACCTAATAAAGGTAATGTACGTACGGCAAGAATGTGTGAAAAGTGCATGTCACGTTATGAGTGTGATTGCCTTTGCGAATTCGAGTCTGTAAGAATGAATAATTATGAATACGCCGTCAACCGCTGTCCCTTCTGTGGCCACATTGAGAGGGGAAGTATAAGGGACAGGATCTGACTGTTCCTGTTTATTCAATTGATATTTTGCGAGAAGTTTTCCACAATTTCCTCTATTTCACATTAGTTTTTTATTTACTATGGCGATTGTCCATAGACCTTTATGGGAACTATTCTTATAACTGGAGGTTTAGGCCAGATTGGTACTGAGCTTTCGGAACATCTTATTTCTAAGTACGGCAGAGACAGGGTACTGGTTTCAGATATTAAAAGTGAGGGGACTGGAAACACTCCTTACACAAGGCTTGATGTTTCAGATATGGGCGCCATAAGGAGAGTGATCAGGGAAAACGATGTCACAGATATATTTCACCTTGCGGCCATTTTATCTGCAACCGGAGAAAAGGATCCTTTCCTGACATTCAATGTTAATCTTCTGGGGACCCAGAACATATACATGGCGGCAAAGGAATTCAACTTAAACAGACTGTTCATCCCCAGCACAATCGGGGTCTATGGACCCACAACTCCCAAAGATCAGGTTCCGGAAGATACGGTGATGAGGCCCGTTACCATGTACGGAATAACAAAGATATCCGGAGAGATGCTTGGTGACTATTACTCCAGGAAATTCGGCATTGACATCAGGGGGCTCAGATTCCCCGGCCTTATAAGCTATAAGTTTCCACCCACAGCGGGAACTACAGATTATGCGGTTGACATGATAATACATGCAGTTCAGGGTGACAGCTATCAGTGTTATCTCAGGCAGGATACCGAGATGCCAATGATGTATATGCCCGATGCACTTGATGCTGTTGTTGATCTATACGAAGCCCCAAAAAAGAATCTCACCAGGTGCACAGATTATAACGTTGGTTCATACAGCATGACTCCTGCCTCTCTTCATGAAGAGATCAAAAAATATTACCCTGATTTCAAGGTCCAGTATAAACCGGACTACAGGCAGGACATAGCAGATGGATGGCCTCACTCTGTAAATTTCAGCAAAGCGGAAAGGGACTGGAATTTCAAGCCTAATTATGATTTGCAGTCAACAGTAAGGGACATGATACTGAATCTTAAGCAGAAATTGAAAGACTAGACCGAAATCTCGACCACACACTTCTTCCCGCCGTCAGAGAATTTTTCCTTTATGGAGAAGTTTGTGTCCAGGGAACTGCTTATGAGATCGGAACCAAGAGTTCCGCAGATGATCTTCTTGTTGGATTTGGCAAGTTCATAAAAAATACAGTTATGCCTGACAATTCTAACAGAATCCGGGGTTTTCTCCAGCCTTGCGTAGTAACCCAGGCGGTTAAGTATTCCGACAAAATCCTCAAGCTTCTGGATTTTTTCGTTTCTTGACATTGAGCTTACTATTCCGCCCTCTTTCCATCCGGCCTCGCTAATGAGCCGATCTGCAACCTTTGCAAGAATAACATTGACTTTTTCCTTTCCAATTTCCTTCTCAAGGGTATCCACCAGCAGGGATGCAAATGCCACATATTTTTTGGGAAAGAGTTCGATTCCCCTGTCTGTTATTTCATAAAATTTACTGGGCCTGCCTCTTCCATCTCCCCTGAAAAATGATCTTACATACCCTTTCATTTCCAGGTAATCCATGTGCTCCTTTACTGCAGTCTTGTTTATTTTAAGGAGTTCCGAAAGTTCAGCAGTGCTTTTCTCAGAATAGCTGAGCTCTTTCAGGATGCTCTCCTTGACCCTTCCAAGCATCCCTATGATATCACTATTCTCAGATATTGATTCAACCATTACATCATAATAATCGAAAGCAGCTATATATACTTTAGTCAATTTAGACATAAGAAAGTGTTTAAATACAGAAAATGTATAAAGTAGTGGTGTCAGAATCAATGTCGGAATTAATTATCAAAGATCTCAGAGCCTCGGTTGCAGACAAGGAGATACTTAAAGGTGTGAACCTGACTGTCAAAGGCGGGGAAATTCATGCCCTTATGGGTCCAAACGGTGCAGGTAAAAGCACACTGGGAAATGTCCTAATGGGGCATCCAAACTACACAATTACAGGCGGTTCAATAAAGCTTGACGGGAAGGAGCTGGCCAACAGGACCCCGGAAGAGAGGGCCAGGGCAGGTCTTTTCCTTGCTTTCCAGAACCCGGTTTCAGTAACAGGTGTCAAGCTTTCGTCTTTTCTCAGGACAGCCTATAAGCAGCTTCACCCAGAAGAGAAAGTTCCACTCAGTGAGTTCCAGGGCAGGATCAAGGATCATCTGAAAAAGGTCGGACTTGATGAGGAGTTTCTCTCAAGATCC
>JAKBSB010000167.1 GCA_021845155.1 Thermoplasmata archaeon | reverse complement strand
TCTGGAACCAAATCATGCTGCAGTACGTTAAACTTCCCCATTTTATCCCTCTTTTGCGGGCCCGAGGGGGTTTGAACCCCCGACCACCTGGTTAAAAGCCAGACGCTCTACCTAGCTGAGCTACGGGCCCAAGCCGGCTAGTGCCCATCTTAATATGATGGGCTAATATAAAGATTCCTCAGTGAAAGATTTTGTGGGAATGATTCATTCTGTCTGGAATATCAAGGACTGTCCGTAAAGTTACAAACAATTTTAGGATCAGACACTAAAGGGACAGTGATATTGCACTATAATAAACCCTAATGAATAATGAATATATTCTACCGCTTATTACAACAGATTCTTATATCCATAAACCTTGAAAATCCAGTTTCAATCCATATTCCGATAAATAATGTTTTCGTGGTTTTGTGGGTGGTATATACTTGACTAGATTTTAAGAAAACATTTTGGAGGTTTTCCAATGAGTTGTGATTTTTTACCGTTCCTTCCAATATTTTCCTATTTCAAAAAAATGTATATTTCACTCTTTGATCTCCATGGATGAATGCCGGAAAAATAATAATACCTGCTCTTACGCCTTTCAGAAACCAGCAGATTGACGCTGAAGCAGTAAAGGCCATGACTGCATATGCGAAGAAGAACTTTTTTGATGGGCTTTTTGCCGGAAGTTCCACCGGTGGTGTAGCTGCGCTTTCCTATAAAAAACACAAAGAAGCTCTCAAAACATACATTGAAAATATTCATGGGAATGTAACACCGCTTGCCGGAATCTCCCGAAACAGCCTTGATGAGACCACAAGCATGGGAAAAGATGCCGTTGATTTCGGATACAAGACTATTGTCCTCATAAACCCCTATTACCACAACTATTCTGATAAAACCCTCCTGAGCTATTTTGGCAGTATACTTGGAGGCATTGACGCTGACTTTTACCTTTACAACAACCCTGGACTGACAGGTAGAGACCTGAAACCGGAAGTTGTTTCAAAACTTCATGAAACATATTCCAACGTGAAGGGTGTGAAAGAAAGCAGCGGTAACCTGGACACATTCGGAAGATTCCTTTCGATAGAAGGTCTTGAAGTTTACCAGGGGAAGGATACGCTGCTTTTTGATTCCATGAAAATGGGTGCAACGGGAGGTATATGCTCCTCAGCAAATTTCTCTTTGAACACACTGAAAATCGCAAAAGGAACCAGGGAAGCGGAAGAATCTTCAAGAAAAGTAAAGGAACTTATGTCCATTGTTTCAACCTATGAGAATCCTGTAATCCACAATTACCTTTTCAGAAAATATATCGTTGGAGAGGAACCTGTGGATTATATGAAAAGACCATATTCCGATCTTGATATGCCCCCGAAACAAGAGATCCAGACTCTTCTCTGAAGAGCGCTTTCGGAGTTATATCTATAAGGTTCAAAGAGATTCGGTGTCATATGAAAGTAAATATTGATGGAGAAGTGAAAACATTGTTCGCCGTCTGGATGGGCGATGATGGAGTCAATTTAATAGACCAGAGAAAACTTCCGGAGAAAATTGAGATATTCACAGCTAAAAACAGTGACGATATTGTTCATTCCATAAAGGATATGCTTGTAAGAGGTGCCCCCGCTATAGGTGTTACGGCCGCCTATGGACTTGCAATGGCAAAACAGCATGATGAGAATATGAACGATGCAGTTGACAAAATATCAAAATCCAGACCAACTGCCTATGATCTGTTCAAAGCAATCAAGTATATGAAAGAGAATAATTTTGATCTATCTTCAGCCCAGAGATATGCAAACGAAATTCTGGGAAGAAGCAAGAAAATCGGAGAATATGGGAATGAACTCATAGGGAAAAATTCCAGGATACTGACACACTGCAATGCCGGAGCGCTTGCCGTTCTTGACTGGGGAACTGCACTTTCGCCCATGAGATTTGCCCATAAAGAGGGAAAGAACATCTTTGTATTTGTGGATGAAACCAGGCCCCGCCTTCAGGGGGCAAAGCTCACCGCATGGGAACTTGGCCAGGAAGGAATTGAACATGCCATAATTGCAGATAACGCGGCCGGGTACTTCATGAAAAAGGGGGAGATAGACCTTGCAATAGTTGGAGCAGACAGAATTGCATCCAATGGTGATTTTGCAAACAAGATCGGTACATATGAAAAGGCTGTTCTTGCAAAGGAGAACGGAATTCCGTTTTATGTGGCTGCCCCTGGAAGCACCTTTGATTTTAACATTAAGAATGGGGATGAGATCCCAATAGAGGAAAGAAACCAGGAAGAGGTTTTATTCGTTAATGGAAACCGCATCGGTCCTCTGAACAGCAATGCAAGAAATCCTGCTTTTGACGTCACACCAAACCGATACGTAACTGCATTCATAACTGAGTATGGGATTTTCAAACCAGGCGAACTTGGCAGCATGAAGCAGGCAATGAACAAAGATCTGTTTATGAAGATCTGATTAAAATAGGGGTTTAAATGACGGATGAACATGAGATAACACCCTGGAACGTTTCTGATACTTTCCAGGAAGCCCAGTATGAAAGGGTTGCCACTGAATTCGGCGCAAAGATTATCGATGAACCCCTGAAATACGAAATAAAGGAACTTGCAGGAGATCTTCACAGGTTTATCCAGTACGGAATATTCTTTGCCCACAGGGACCTGGATCTCCTGCTTGATGGATACAGAAAGGGAAGAAAGTTTTATCTTTACACCGGGAGAGGTCCTTCCGGAAAGATGCACCTTGGTCACCTCATCCCTTTTATTTTTACAAAATGGCTTCAGGAAAGATTCAACGTGGATCTTGTAATACAGATCACAGACGACGAGAAATTTATTTTCAGGGACAGCAGCAGAGAGGATCTTGACAGATTCACCAGAGAAAACATTGTGGATATTCTGAGCCTTGGTTTTAAACCTGAAAAAACCCATGTTCTGATTGACACAAAGAACTCCGGTCTGCTTTATAACTATGGAATCCAGGTCGCCAAGCACATTACAGCCTCAACCGTAAAGTCAGTATTCGGCCTTAAGGACAGTGACAATATCGGCAAGTTTTTCTTTACCAGTATCCAGTCTGTGCCAGCATTCATTGTAAGTGCCATAACGGGACACAATGTACCCTGCCTGATACCTTACGCCATTGATCAGGACCCACATTTCAAGATATCAAGAGATATCCTTCCAAAGCTGGGCTATGACAAACCTGCTTCAATAATTTCAAAGTTTATTCCTTCCCTTAAGGGGACAGGTAAAATGTCCTCGTCTGATGAAAATTCCGGCATATATCTTGACGATGAAAACAGGACAATTAAGAAGAAACTCATGAAATACGCGTTTTCAGGTGGCAGGGACACCATGGAAGAACAGCGTAAATTTGGTGCAAATCCGGATGTTGATTTTGCATTCAACACTTACCGTATGCTTGAGCCGGATGTTGCAACCGCTTCAAAGATATATAATGAATACAAAAGTGGGCAGATTCTCAGCGGAGAGATGAAAATGATCGCTTATGAGAAGATAGTTGATTTCTTTGAAGCACTGAACTCAAGGAGAGATTCAGTGAGTAAAAATATGGAAGACTACATGTTCAGTCCAGACAGATTTCTCTAAATTGCATGGTTTGAAGTAACCATTCGCGTGGTGTCATAATGAAAACTGCCTAAAAACCAATATTTATAAGACTTAAAACAATTGAAAATTGGTAAATATGTGTTCAGATTGTGTTGATGAATCCTGTAACTGCAAGTACTGCTACGGATACCGGCACAATTCCGCATGCCCTGATTGCGGACATACAATATTTCTTGACTGTTGCCAGGGTTTCTGATCTTTTAACAAAATTTGATTCTGTTTAAATGTAATATAAAATGGAGTGAAAAATATATTTTATAGCCTTATTCAGGCTTTTCTGATGATATCACAGGTATTGGTTCATCAAGGTTCAGTCCGATCTCATCGTCCCTGAG
>JAKBSB010000166.1 GCA_021845155.1 Thermoplasmata archaeon | reverse complement strand
TGCAATACAAACTCTGCACAGGAGTTTCGGTGGGTCATTGAATTCCACATTAAACCAGTCACCCGGAACCTATGCATTTCACAGAAAATTTTCAAGAGGTACCGTGGCAGGAACAGCTGACTGTGGAGATCCTCTGTACAGATCAGCCCTGAAGATTTGTGCATCAATTGTTACAGGAAACAGCATGCTGCTTTTCCCATCCAGGTCTGCCCCTTCTCCCTCCCTTAAACTTATTTCATATCTTGAGGGGACTGCCATTCCACAATACACCATACAGGCCATTCTAACAGAGGAAACTGAAGTGCTGGATTTCCTTGGAACAGAAGCGGAAATTGCTTCAGGAAGCTGGAAACCTGTTTTTGACAGGGAAGAATTTCGCAGCTTCGGTATGCTTGAACGCTTTGAATCTGAAACCGGAAACCGTAATGCCATCATATGGAAAGACGCAGATCTGGACAGTGCGGCAGAATCCATAACTGGATCAATCTTTAATGCCTGTGGAGGAAACTATATCCGGTCAATGAAGGTAATTATTCACAGGGATGTCTTTGAGTATATTGTAAACAGGTTCATGGAACTCATGTCATCCATGAAGGTTGGTGATCCTTTCAACCCGGACACTGACATAGGGCCCATGATACATGGAAGCATCGTTTCAAGAACCTCTGAAATATTACGCCGTGAGATTGAAACCGGGGCATTTCCGATCATGGATCTGAACATTGAGGGACCTTTCATTCATCCGGTACTTCTGGATAGCACTGGCACCCGGGGCCAACTTTCAGAAGACGGAGTATTTGGCCCAGTGATATCTGTTTATAAGGTTGATTCCCTGCAGGAGATTGTGGATCTGTTCAGCGTAAGACCGGAAGGGGGGACATCTTCCCTTTATACATCTGACATTAATATTGTAAAGTCATTATTCGAAAGGTCCAGGTTTTCATCCCTGGACGTGAATAGGGAACCCTTCACCAGTTCGGAGCATTTTCAGGTGAATTTTATGTCTGAGGTGAATTCTGATCTTTACACAGGAGAATCAGTCCTTTACCTATGAAGCATTAATCTTCCTGCTTATCAATATAATTTTTTGTGGTTTGACTGAAACCATCTATCAGAGGAGTATTGTGAGCAGCAGCACAATCATGAATGCAAGGATCATGTAGATCATATACCACCTTATTGAACTGTTCATAAAGCCCAGTGTAAAACCTTTGGCCATTTTTCTGTATGATGTTGACACTATGATTATGAATGCCCAGAATCCGTCCGCTATTGCCATGTACTGGCTTCTTTCACCAATACCGGGCCTGAGTATTTTTTTGAGCATGAGCCTTATGTTGTTGGAAAATGCGTAAGGTGTATAATTTTCCGTAACATCCCTTCCTCCCCTCCACACAGGGACAGATCTTGTATTTGGTTTCCTGAATACTGCATAGGTTGCAAGTGAGAAAACTGCAAGAAGGCCAAAAACATAATCAGGGGATATAAGGCCGAAATCAGCAGAGGTAAACCTGGACTGGATGGCAAAGCCGTTAAACACAAATATGCTGGGTAATCCTCCAAGGAATTCCGTTCCAATGAAAAGTGGGGAGATTATAAAGAGCAGTACGAGGAATATGCCGATTGAAAATACCACAGACTGCTCATTTCTCACTCCCTTCTCCTTTCCATTTCTCAGCTGGGTGAATACAAACGCCTTCATCATGGCTGCTGTTGCAAATCCCTCTCCAATTGCTATGAGGGAACCGGCTATTATGGAAACAATTCCCAGGTAGCCCAGGAAGGTAGCACCCATGAAAAACATCTCCAGTATCATCCATGTCCCAAGTCCACCTATGGTTGGGAATAAACCAGACAGTGATGCAGTGCTCAGGACTTCTCCGATCCTTGAGAACCTTGATGATCTGAGACCTTCATCAAGAAGATGCTCCTTTCCGGATGCACCTATTCCCAGGAACAATCCTGTCTTTGACAGGGAGTGGGAAAGGCTGAAGATCACTATGACTACAAGAGAAAAATCCCTCAATATGGCTGTCTGGGCAATCATGTAAAAACCTATTGCAGCCAGGATAGCTCCATTATTTTCTATGGTGCTGAATCCTGCAAGCATCTTTGCGTGTTCTGACACATATGCAAAAAGTGAGGCAAAAAGTACTGACATAACACCTATGGCAATGACTATAACCCCAAATACAACGGAAATTGGACTCAGGATCATGAGCCTGACAATTCCAAACACGCCCATGAGAGTCATTGTTGCACTGAGGATTGCAGATCCATTTGCGGGAGCATTTCCATGGGCTATTGGAAGCCACTCACTGATCATGAATGGTACCATGCCCATCTTCACCAGTGCGCCAAGGGTGAAGAGAACGAGTGGTACAACCGAATCCACTTTTGTGAACGCTATTGTGGTTCCGCCGGTAAGATAAAACGAATATACTGCACCTGCGATTATCAATATAGTGCTTAATTCACTGAACGCCATGAATACAAATGGTGGGTAATCGTTTTTCTTGTTCATGGCAATCAGCACATAGCTTGAAACCGACATTGCTTCCCATCCTGCAAGGAATTCAAGGTAATTCCTTGAAAGGAGTATTATAACCATGCCGAAGATTGTGGAACCAAACATGGGTGCAAGCCATCTCCCATATTTCTCCCCGTAACTCACTGAAAACCATGACGAAAATATCCATACCAGTGCGGCAATAACCACAAAGGAATCCAGGTAATCAAAATGTATGAAAGATCCTGCAAGCAGTATGGCAGATGAGATGGCCAGTGCCACATACCCGGCTTTCCTGTTCCATATGGATATTATGATGGCTATTGAAAAGGGAACCAGGAAAAACCATGATATAATTTTACTCACCCCTTGCCTTTATCAGGGCCGAAAGTATGGTATATGGGTTGGGAGGGCAGCCTGCTATTGTGACATTGTAATCGCCGGATTTCATGGCACTCTCACCGATTATTCCCCCAGATACTGCACACGCACCCATGAGTATTATCATTTTTGGGTCAGACATTGCATCATATGCTCTTTTCAGTGGTTCTTCCATTCCCTCTGTCCATACTCCCATGACAGCTATGGCATCGGCATGCCTGGGTGTATTGGTGAAGAATATTCCAAGTCTGTGCATGTCGTACTGCGGTGCTGTAAGTGCGTGCAGCTCCGTGTTGCATGCTCCGCATGCACCCGAATCCAGGGGATATATGTAGAATGACTTCCTGAACTGCGTCATCTGTTGCTTAACCTGGAAAATTTCATGGTTACCGTCCGGGGAATACTGCGGCAGGCAGCGACGGCAGAATATGCATCTATCCATGTTCCATTTTCCATCAGTTATTGCGTCAGTTGGACATTTAGCCTCTCCAGAACCTTTTATTTCCGTGCTCCAGGTGGCTATTTCCACAGGATTCTGGCGCGGGAACTTTTCCGTCTTTATCCCTTTCCTTGCACCTTTCAGGAACCATATTCCATTCTTCATGAAAGATCAACCCCCAGTTCCGAAATCCATATCCCAAAACTTTCCCAGTTAAAATGGAAGTCCGTGAAGATATTACCCTCCATTGATGTTCTGAACGATTTCACATTCCTCCATGAAGGGGATATCATGCCCACATCCATGATATTCCCATCTTTAATTTCCACCGAGTAGAACAGGTCTCCAGAAGGACTTTCTATTCTAGCCATGCCACTTCCATCCACCGGTTCGAACGCAGGTTCTTCATATACAGTACCTGCATATCTGTCAATTTTTTTTATGAAATCATAAGACTGGAATATTTCGTCACTTCTGATCATGAAACGTGAAAACGCATCTCCTTCGTCCCTGACAACCGGCACATAATCAAGCTGGTGATATGGAAGCACTTCCACTTCATTTCTCGCATCGTGAACTATGCCAGAACCCCTGGCCGCCGGACCCGTGCTGTCAGGATCCCGATTTATTCCATTCCCCTGGAGTCTGAGATCGGA
>JAKBSB010000165.1 GCA_021845155.1 Thermoplasmata archaeon | reverse complement strand
TTATTGCATCGAAATAGATTTCAGCACCTATAAGGGTGAAAATGTTTTATATTTCTCTTCCGGGAGAAAGCCACCGTTCTTGCGATGAATTAATTCTAATAGCAAGTTTGTTATAGACGGAAATAAGAAAAAAATACCTGTCCGCTTCTGAAAATCAAGCCTGGTAAGATCACAAAAAAAGGGATCGTGAACAGGATCAATACCCCTGGATATCACGGCGGATACACCGATACAGAAGCAGGTACATCAACGCACCTGCTGTGGAAATAATATTACAGACATAACATCGCCAAACCTGGAATAACTTTTTTCTATCTGAATTGAACATAATGGAGTATACCCCCTGAAGATTTTTGAGGAAATAAACCGGAAGACAGGATTGTGCCCATCAGGAAAATTCTTCTTCGAGTTCCAGCATGACCAGGTTAAGCACTTCCTCGAAAGTTCGTCCTGTGTACTCCCTCAACCCTCCCATTTCGGTTCTGAGTCTGGCTAGAAATTCCCCCTCGTCCTGTTCAAATTCTATGTTACAAATTGTCTCCTGCAAAAATACACCTTCTTTTGCGGAAATAAAGGTATCTTAAAAAGATTTGTATTTTGCCGAAGAATGGGATCACTTGCTATTGCTAAAATCTATGAGAACCCTTCCCAGGACTTTCCTGTCCTTTATCATCTTATATGCATCATTAATGCCTTTAAGATCTGTATGTGTATCTGAAACATGCCCTAATTTTCCGTTAGAAGTCAGGTCAAGTACTTTTTTCATGTCGTCCCTCGTGGAACTAATGCTGCCATGGATTGAATTCCCCTTTAGAATAATGTTTCCCAACGGGAGATTCACAGGTTCGGGCCTCAGGTTTCCTATAACGATCATCTTTCCAGCCGTCCTTAATGATCTAAGGGACTGGTCGAATGTTGCCAGGCCAACAGTTTCAAGTACCATATGAACCCCGTCTCCGGTTATTGACTTGACATCCTTTGCAAAATGATCACTCATTTCAACAACATGATCGGCACCTATTTTCTTAAGCTGGTCTTCTTTCCATTTCGAGCTTGTTTCCGCAATAACCTCTGCTCCGAGGGCTTTGGCGACATTGATGGCATTGGTACCAACCCCTCCTCCAGATCCCGTGATGAGGATCCTGTCCCCCTCTTTTATCTGCCCTACCACTTTAATTGCATGGTATATCATTCCGGTAACGCATGCAGCCATAACAGCAGACTCTGTTGGTACATTTTTTGGAACCTTTACGAGACTCCTTTCGCTGACTTTCACATACTGTGAATAAGCACCATCAAGTGCTTCTCCATATGTTTTCTTGTTTGGACAGAGATTTTCCCTTCCTGAAAGGCAGAATTCGCATTTCCCGCATGGTTCATAAATAAGGCTCGCAACAAAATCCCCTTTCCTGAAATCCTCCACCTCTGAACCTGCTTCATAAACATGTCCGGCAATTTCATGCCCCGGGACTATTGGAAGCTTCACTCTTGGAAAATATCCCTCCCTTGTAAGTATGTCCCTGTAGCATATTCCAGTCATATCCTGTTTTACAACTACCTCATTTGGCCCTGGAACAGGAATATTCCTTTCCTCCATGACAAGATCCATGTTGAGATTTTTTAATACTGCAGTCTCCATGAAAGAATATTGTTTTGTGCCTTAAAGATATATTCAAAATGCAAGCGTTTTTCAATTGAACCCGGTTTTTCATTGCAACATTACAGCAAATATAAATGCAGGTATTTACAATCCCGAATAATGAGTAACCCTAGAACCGTCAGAGGATGTATCTTTGACCTGGATGGAACACTCCTGGATTCAGTTGATTCTAGAATTAAAGCATGGAAAGATGCATTTGACAAGGAAGGAATATCTGCAGAATCCTCCAAAATACGGCCACTGATCGGAATCCCGGGAGAAGAACTTGTTAGAAGAATAGGTGGAGACCCTAAGAAAATTGAGATGATGCAGGAGGAGAATTTCAGCAGGTCCATGGTAAATGTTCAATATTTCCCGGATGTGTACCCTACAATGAATGAGCTATACAGGGAAGGTTTTAAAATATGCATCGTAACATCCTCCAGAAAAAAAATGATTGAGAGTATGCAGCTTCCTGTTCATGACTATGTGTGCATAGACGATGTAAAGAAAGGGAAACCGGATCCCGAACCTTATTTACTGGCTCTGGAAAAGATGAACCTGAAAGGCCAGGAGGTCATTGTTGTTGGAGATGTTGAGACAGACCTCATACCTGCCAGGAAAATAGGATCTGTTGCCGTTTTAATAAGGCATGGGAGGATAATTGAAGCAGATAGTGCAGATTTCTACATTGATGAAATAAAGGAGATTATCCCTCTTATAAAATTTATCAATAAAACAGGACATGTTTAATTCCAATACCGCATTTCCAGACGATGAATTATGATACTGGCTGAAGTGACTTATATTACCATTGGGAAAGGCGTATCTGCTGCAGAATATGTGAACATGGCTCTTGAATATTTCAGGAAATCCGGCGCCAGATTTTATCCCAACAGCATGTCCACAGTAATTGAGACAAAGACTGTTGAAGAAGCTTTCAGGATTATCGCCGGGGCGGAGAATGAGCTGATAACGGCTGGAGTGCCCAGGGTCGAAACTGTCATCAAGATAGATCACAGAGTCGATCTGGAAAACTCAGTAACCAGGAAACTTGAGGCAATAGGGCAGAAACATCAACCATAATTGTCCAGTAAGATTGACATACTTTCAAATATCCACGGATTATCACCTCAAAAGTGGAAAGAACTGGAAGCAGTTTGAAGCACCTGAGGATAAACCAGCTGGGCCTGAGGCACGCCATTTCACAGGCTACAGCCCTTAATGCTCCCGGGGGTACAATTGTGCTCTATGTTACAAGCATAGCTGCCCTTATGACATTCACCTTCTCATCTTACCCGAACGGTGCATTTGCAATACCCCTCATACTTGTCCTGTCACTTGTTATATACGCCCTTATGAGTTTTTCAATGTATGAATTCTCCAAGGAGATTTCGAGTTCAGGCGGGTATTATTCTTTCGTTAGCCGCGGTCTTGGTTCAAGCGCAGGATATGTTACCGCACTCTCGTATGTTAGCTATCAGTTCCTGAGTTTTACCGGATTTGGCATACTGGGATTTATAGGCTTTATCTATGGTGTTTTTCCACAACTGGGGATTCACCTCCCATACCAGGAATTTCTCTGGATACCCATAACAGTGGCCTTTGTGTCTCTTATTGCTGTCCTCATATACAGTGGAATCAAGCCGTCATTGAAGTTTGTATTCTTTACAATAGTTATTGAACTCTCATTTTTCCTGGTTACATCCATATACCTGCTACTGAAGTTTCATAACAGCCTTACAATTGCACCTTTCACGGCTTCACCAGTGGGGAACAATCCCCTGATACTGTCCACCATGATGATATATTCAATCGGCACCTTTGTCGGCATTGGAGGATCAATACCCATAGCGGAAGAAACAAAAAACCCAAAAAGGAATGTGCCGCTTGCCATTATTTCAACGATAATTATTCTTGGAGTTGTTATTGTTATTTCATCATACGCACAGGTCATAGCCTGGGGCTTTTCCAATATGTCAACATTCGGAAATAGCGCAAATCCATATCCGGTATTGTCAATATATCATGCAAACTTCGGGATTCTAAGTACTGGCATTTACGCCCTGCTGATCATACTTGTCATAAACTCATATTTTACTGCTACAGTTTCCCTTGGCACAAACGCCACCCGGGTATTGTTTTCACTGGCAAGGGAGAAAGTCATCAATGAAAAGATATCCAGAACACATCCAAAACATGGTTCACCAACATTTGCCACTCTTCTTGTGGCGGTCATTTCCACAGGAGTTGTAATTGCAACAGGAGTGGCATTTGAGCTTGCAAACCCGGGAGATCCGGTTCAGGCACTCATATACGCTTCCCTTTTCCTCCTCATACTCGAGAGTCCCATATCTTAC
>JAKBSB010000164.1 GCA_021845155.1 Thermoplasmata archaeon | reverse complement strand
GGTTGGAGGCACCACAGGAACAGTTGAAAAGGCGAAAATCAACAGGAAAATCCTTGGGGTTCAAAATTCTTCGGACATGGCAAACCTGCTTGCGGCAGTGGGACTTGCGCAGAACTTTGCTGCCCTGAGGGCACTGTGCGATGAAGGCATACAGAAAGGGCACATGTCGCTTCATGCCAGGAATATTGCACTTGAGGCGGGAGCAAGACCGGAAGAAGTGGATGCAGTAGTAGAGGCAATGCTGAAAGAAGGAAGCATCAGCAGGAAAACGGCAGAAAAAATTGTCTGGGACATGCATGGAAAATAACGCCGGTAATATACTGAAAAGAAACCATGAGATCAGGGCTGATTGATAACCTGAAAACATATAAATAAGGGGGAATTCCGCAATTTACCTCAGGGCGGTTTAATTCACCCCATTCATGTGATTTTGGTTTTATCCGTCAGATATGAAGCTAAAAAGATGCCCTCAAAACAACAATTTATAAACGAGTTATTGATAAATAGGTAATATATCCCGAACGGAGTTAGATTAAATGGACGAAATAGAACAGACCATAAAGAACGGAGATGCATTCCTGCAGAAAGACAAATTCATGGATTCTATCAGGGAATACACCAGGGCCTATGAAGTGATGAAAGAGGACAATGGTGACAAGGCTGAGCTATGCTACAAACTTTCACAGGCATATTACGCACTGGAACCCAAGAACCCGGAAAATTCCGGAAGATTTGGAAAGGAATCCCTTGCCATTCATGAAAAGTTGAAGGAAACTGACATGATAGTCATGGATTACCTGAATCTGGGCTACATCTACATGGATGCAAAGAAGCTTGAGGAAAGCGAGCAATTCTTCTCTTCAGCGATCAAGAAAGCGGATGAGGCTGAAGATCCCGTGCTGTTCTCCATGAGCCTCAATGCACTTGGGGAGTTGTATTCAAAATGGAAAGGAAAAACCGGGAAAGCGCTTGAGATTTACAATAAGGTCATTGAAATTTCCGGGGAAGTTGAGGACTGGGACAACTACTTTGAGGCTATGAGGGGAAAAGTATCACTTGAAAGAGAAAAAGATCCGGACAAAGCATTTGAGCTTTCCATGGAAGCCCTTGACTTCATAGACAAGATATGCTCAAAAACAAAGAACAAAAAGGATCGGAAGGATCTGAGGAAATCACTGGACTTCATGTATGATCTTGCCAGTGATATGGCCATGGAAAAGGAAGATGTTGATCTGGCCATGAAGATAGCGCAACGGCTCAATTCAGAATAACTTCATCCTTTGTTGTACTGTATTGAATACTCTTTGAGGAAGTTGCTTATATCTATGCCCTCCTCAGACATGACTGCCATGAGTGCAACTTCAAAGTTTATCAGCTTCATGTATTCCATTATTTCCCTGGAGCTTGATATTGCCTCTTTTTTGGTCATTTTCCCCGATGCTGATATGGCGTCGAGCATCCTGTCCACGATTGGCTTGTCTGTGTTCTCTGCAAACAACTGATCCGGGTTTATCTGGAAATCCAGGGGAACTATTATCCCTGATGTACTGAAATTTGGAAAAATCCTGCTCTCTTTTTCCATGAGAAGTGATTCTTTCAGGCTCTCCCTTATAAATTTCTCTATCATGTCCGGATCCATCAGTTTTCTCTTGTAAGCTATTGTCGTTATGAAATCCTGCCTTGTCAATCCATTAGGACTGTTTTTCCTCTCTGTGGCCACAAGGGCAATTATCCTTCTGGCTACATCCCTGTTCATTGATCGTCATTGCATTCATGGATTAAACAATTTTTATCTTTCAGGATAAGATAGACCACCATGGGATCAGTTATTGGGGAGATTCTTTCACGCGAAAAGATAAACTGTGATTCAGCAGCACATTGCAGGAACTATGTGATCCTTTTCTGGTCCCCATCCGATATCAGGGGAATTAGGTTGACAAGTTATTTTTCCATGAGGAAAAAAGAGTTTCATGATAAGGGACTGGGTATTATTGGCATTGTCGTACCGCAAACCGAACCCGAGAAAAAACTGGAATATTTATACGGAATATTGAGGCTTCATGAAATAGATATCTGTTGTGTGGTTGACAATGATCTCTATCTTTGGGCCTATTTCAACAACCAGTTTTTACCCAATCTGATCCTAATGGACGATGATGATAACATGCTTGAAGAATCCAGCGGGTCCGACAACATAAGTTCAGTTGAGGAAAAGATTGCCGGGATAACTGGCATTGGCGATATATCACTAGATGAATCCTGGAATGTGCATTTTGTTGACATGAAATACAGCCTTGAACCTGGAGATTTTAAGGGTAATCCCGATTTCAATAAAGATGTATATCCGGATGTACCCGGTTCAGTGACTATTTCCGGAAATTGGACCCTGGGTGATGACGGATTTCCTGTTTGTGGGGGGGACGGTGTCATATCAGTTAATGGAGAATTCTGTGAAATATTCCTGGCACTTGAAACCTGTAAAAAAGACAGGCTGATTTATGGTTCGCGTGGTTGGTCCAGGGTACAGGACATTGAAGGTTTCAATCTTGTCAATTTATATGCTGATAAAAATCCAGGATTGAAAACAGTGGAAATAAAAATTGGGAATGGGATTAGAATATATTCTATTCAATTCTAAAAATATTCAATTGAGTTTTTTGAGCTCTTCTTCTATCTTTTTGTAATCGGGCTCCTTTCCAGGGTCCTCACTGACCCATTTGTATTTGACAGTGCCGTTTTTATCCAATATGAAAACGGATCTTTTTGATGCGGTCAGACCTTTTGCTCCCACGAAGTCGTGGTGAAGAACATCATACATTGTGCTTATCTTCCTGTCTCCATCACTGAGAAGATCGAATTCGAGCTTGTTGACCTTTGCAAATTCTGCCTGCGAGAATGGAGCGTCAACACTGATTCCCACAACTTTTCCATTAAGCTTGTTGAAGTTTGCCATAGAATCCCTGAATGAACAGAGTTCTTTCGTGCATACACCCGTAAAAGCTCCGGGGAAAAACGCCAGTACAACGTTTGATCCCTTATACTCTGACAGTTTCCTGGTTTTCAGTTTTGTATCCAGTGCCTCAAAATCGGGAGCCTTTTCTCCCACATTAACTGACATGCTCTGTGATAACAATATGGGTAAAAAATCTTTTGAAATTGATTTTCACTGGTTCAAAGCTCGAAAATTTCCAAACTCAGGCATATTTATGATTTTCTTTCATTTTATGTTTTCCTTCATAGTATTTTACTGTTCACTCAGGAAATCCTGTATTCCGTGCAGATTTTCCAAACTTATTATTGCCAATTCAGAATGATGGAGAAGCCACAGTAATGATCATGTTATCTTCCAAATTTGCCTGTTGTGAGGTATAAGGTCCGCAATACCATCAACCTTTTATCATAAGCGTACTTGCCATTCCTCCGCCCATCCTTCCTAATCCTGCTATTCCAACTTTCATGAATTATAATTCGCTGATTCTGTATAAAATTTATTGAAAATGCTGGTAATTTTTTCAACCGTCAAGTTTTATCCACGTATGAAATTAAGGTAACATGATGGTGAACGAATGAGGGCGGTTTCCCTGTTTTCAGGAGGAAAGGATTCATTTCTGTCTGCCCAGGTTGCATTGGAGCAGGGTTTTGAAATAGTTTCTGCAATCACAGTGATTCCTGAGGAATTCTCCTTCATGTTTCACTTTCCGAACGCACATATGTCAGGATATGCTGCTGAACTTTTGGACTTGAAAGTTGTTGAAACCTCGGAAGATAATTTATGGAAGCTGATTGCCGGGATGGTTGAAAATGACCATATTGAGGCAGTGATATCGGGTGCCATAGCTTCTGATTACCAGAAAACACGGATAGAGGCTGCGTGTACTGACCTCGGCATCATGTCGTTCACACCCCTATGGAGAATGGATCAGGAGAGCGAACTGCGGGAGATCATAATGAGGGGCATACTTCCTGTAATCGTGTCAGTATCTGCAGAGGGGTTTGGCATGGACGATCT
>JAKBSB010000163.1 GCA_021845155.1 Thermoplasmata archaeon | reverse complement strand
ATAAAACCCATGTCAATGACGCATTTGTAATAGCCGGAGGAACTGATCAGATCAGGACATTGCCGTTTACAATCACACAGAGAAGGAGGAACAACCGTTCCATCCAGACAAACAGGAAGGGATTCAGACCATCAATAAGAAGGAAAAGATATGCATTCCAGCCTGGAGACATGGTTCTGCATGATCATGAGAGATTCAGTGTTGTCGGTGTGCATAACTATGGAAAATCAATCGTAATAAAAGGAGGAGAAAAGAAGATGGACATAAACACGAAGAAGGTCAAGCTGGTAAAATATGGAAAAGGATTGAGGTTCACTGCCCAATTCCTACCACCTCTGAAGAAGGTGGGTGTCCTTGGGGGAGTTAGATGAATCTGGGGAAAATGTGATATCGGGAATGTTCCAGGCTTTGTATCATGCGAGGTACAAACTTGTTGAAGATGTAAAGTTGAACTTCACTGAGATGAAAGAGAATACAGCAGCCGTCGGGGACAGGAAATTTTCTGTCGCATTACACCAACTGCAGGAGGCAAATTCAATTTCTGTTGCATTCGGAAATATGGCCCGGAGAGACCGACCTGCTGAAAAGATTATTGAAAGGTGTCCGGGATTGAATCCAGTGCGGTCCATGGCAGGCAAATGCATAAGTGAGAGTTACAGGGGGATCGACATAATGTGGAGGTCAGCAAGATGAAATCAGCCGTCATAAAATCTGGAAAATTCAAGGGAAAAGAGGGTCTGTTTCTTGGTATGTCAGAGGTCATGAGTGAGAATCAGATGGATGAATCGCTGCTTTACCTGGTTTCAGACAGATTATCGAGAATAAAGGTGCGGGAAAGCGACGACAACTTTGTTTTCATTTTCGGAGACGATCCGTTCAGGTACCAGGGTATTTCCAGGTTTGAAGAGTTTCTCAAGGGTATTGTGGATTTCAAGTTCAAGCTCCTTGCAGTAACACCTGGAAATGTAATGCCGCAGAAGTCATTTGCACAGATCTTCACCTGCATAGAGTTGCATCCAGACTACGAAAGAAAGAGTCATTTCTACGAGAGAGGTGTTCTCGATTCTTATGGGAAATTTGATTCATACGTGATATTCAGATTCAACCATGGTGATCAGAAAGAAGCCGTTGCAAGATTCATAAAAGATTTTAATATCAATGAAATGGAAAAGTACATTATCCTGAGCAGTAAATTCACCTATACACAGATTGACATCGCAAAATATATGGCATCAGAGGGCATTAAAAATGTGAGCTATCAGTTTGAAATCTGAAAAGCATGCAGGAATAAGAAGAAGTGATTATTGATCTGGTCATAAAAATATAGGTTGGAAAGAGAGTTCACAAAATTTTCAGTTTTTTACCAGCTTTTTCAAAGGATTCAACCGCTTTCCCAATATCATCCCTGGTGTGAAGTGCCGAAGGCATGAGTCTTATTCTCGCAGTTCCCAGCTGTACGGTAGGATAAACAATTGGCGATGCAAACAGGTTTTCCTCATTGTAAAGCATGGTGCTGAGTTCAAGCGCTTTTTTCTCATTTCCCACAATTACAGGAGTGATCGGTGTCTTGCTGCTGCCGGTGTTGTAACCCAGATCACGCAGCCCTTTTTTCAAATCATTCGAGTTCTTCCAGAGTTTCTTCAATAAACTGTCATCCCTTTCCATAATTTCAATGGATTTCATAATTGCTGCGGCTTCACCGGGATTTAATGCGCTACTGAAAAGGAACGGTCTTGCTCTCTGTTTCAGCAGGTCAATCAACTCATGTGATCCTGCAACGAAACCTCCCATTCCACCAAGTGCCTTTGAGAATGTACCCATCTCAACATCGAGTTCAGATCCAACGGAAAAATGATCCGCAATTCCTCTCCCATGATCGCCAAGTACACCCTCTCCATGAGCGTCGTCCACATAACTCATTGTGTCAAACTGACGGGCAAGTTCAACAATCTCCTTCAGTGGAGCAATGTCGCCATCCATGGAGAACACACCATCCGTAATTACCAGTGATCTCCTTCCCTCTTTCCGGTGCTCCTTTAACTGTTTCTCCAGATCTACGGTATCCATGTGCTTGAACACAAGTCTTTTTGCAGAACTCAGTCTCACGCCATCAATGATGCTTGCATGGTTAAGTTCCTCGCTGAATACAACGTCATCCTTTCCTACCAGCACAGGTATGGTTCCTGAATTTGCCAGTAAACCTCCCTGATAGACCAGGGAATCTTCCATATGTTTGAATCTCGCAACCTTCTCTTCGAGTTTTATATGTATTTCATCAGAACCGGCAATTGATCTTACAGCACCAGCCCCGACTCCATATTCTTCAATTGCCTCAATGGCAGCTTTCTTGACCTCTGGATTATTCGCAAGTCCCAGGTAGTTGTTTGAACACATATTTAAAACGGTTCTTCCATCTATTTTAACCCAGGCGCCCTGTGGACTTTGTAAAATTCTAATCGGTATGTATCTGCCGTTCTCTTTGAGGTTTTCTATTTCACTTTTAATCCAGTCCATTCCTGACATAAATATCTACCAGAAAGTCATGGAAAGTTTTCATATAAGGGTGATCCATTATGCGAGAGGGACAGACAAAGTATTGCTAAGATTTCAATTCAGATCTGTGTCCTTTCTCTCCAAAAACCAGCGTCAGGGCCATGGAACCAGGCGGCCCTCTCTTCTATGACAAGAGATCAATGATATCATACTCGAAGAACCTGAAGCTTGAAGACAATGGGTATGACCGCAGTCATGTACATGAGAATCAGGTCACCGTCACAACAGCATTTTCCGTGAAGTCATGGGTAGCTGTAGCCATGCATATGTTTACGGGTCAATAAAGGATTTCATATACGAATTACATATAATTTTCTACAATTCTATAAATATTTAGATAAATCCGCACCGAACGCCAAGAATGGGAGATAAACCTAATAAGGATATTAGACGTAAGGCAAGAATGTGTGAACAGTGCATGTCACACTTCAGATGTGATTGCCTTTGCGAATTTGAACCCGCAAGACTGAACAATTATGAATATTCTGTGAACAGATGTCCGTTCTGTGCACACATTGAAAGAGGAAGCATTCATGACATGGCATGAAAATTTGCCATGACTGCATCCAGAATATCCCTAGAAGAAATGAGCGCACCCCAGTAGATTTTTATCCATTACAGGCATTGCGGTTTGACCTTTATGGGAACAATTCTTATCACCGGAGGTCTGGGCCAGATCGGCACGGAACTTTCTGAACTTCTTATTTCAATATACGGAAATGACAGGATCCTGGTTTCGGATATTAAGAAAGAAACTCCCAACGAGAACATTCGATACACCAGACTCGATGTTTCTGATGCGGATTCAGTCAGGAAAATAATAGGAGAAAACGATGTCACTGACATATTCCATCTCGCAGCCATTCTCTCTGCCACGGGGGAAAAAGATCCATTCATGACTTTCAATGTGAATCTCCAGGGGACTCAGAATATATACAGGGCAGCAAAGGATTTTGATGTAAAAAAGCTATTCATACCAAGTACCATCGGAGTTTACGGGCCAAGCACCCCAAAGGATCTGGTTCCGGAGGATACGCAAACCAGGCCGGTTACCATGTATGGTATAACAAAGATAGCGGGGGAAATGCTTGGTGATTATTATTTCAGGAAATTCGGGATGGACGTCAGAGGACTCAGGTTTCCAGGTCTTATAAGTTATAAATTCCCACCTACAGCAGGGACAACCGATTATGCTGTGGACATGATAATACACGCAGTAAGGGGCATGGATTATGAGTGCTATTTAAAATGTGATACTGAGATGCCGATGATGTATATGCCTGATGCACTCAACGCAGTGGTTGATCTTTACGAGGCTCCCAGGAAAAACCTGACCAGATGTACCGATTACAACGTCGGTGCATACAGCATGACTCCGGTGACACTTCACAGGGAGATTAAAAAGTATTATCCGGAATTTAAAGTCAGGTACCAACCGGATTACCGCCAGGAGATTGCGGACG
>JAKBSB010000162.1 GCA_021845155.1 Thermoplasmata archaeon | reverse complement strand
ATATCAATTCTGGAAACTTATAGACTCATGCAACATTTTTTCCTGTACTGACATGGTTGCCTTTTCATAATCAAGCATAGTTACGATGAACTGGGCATGACTCCATACAAGCGGAGACACAGACAGGGGCAGGCCGTTGTACGGGTTTACCTGTTCCGGGAGGATTCCGGAATGCTGGCTGTGATCCACGACCCAGTCAATGTAGGTCCTGGCTTTTAACACATCACCAGAAATAAGGAAGTATTCTGCTGCCCACAGGGTTGTAATTATCCAGGGATTTCCCGGAATTGTGCTGTCGTCCCTCACTCTCTGGTAAATGTCGTTCTCATAACGGGCAATACCTCCAACAGTTTTCACCCAGAGCCGATCAAGAAGAATATTCATGGAAGAGGCCATTCTCTCATCATGAACGGATTTCACTCCAAACAGGTACAGTGACATAATGGCGCTGTCCACGGTGAAATCAGGTTTTCCGTTTATGATTGCCCGGGCGTAGAATCCCTTTTCCGGGCTGTAGAATTTCTCTTCAAAGGATGCCTTCATCTTCATTGCTGCTTCCTCATACCTTGATGAAAGATCAGTATCACCGAATTTTCTTGCAAACTTTGAAGCTGAAATAAGCGCTGCAAATGATGTTGCTATAGTGAACGTATGAACGCCGTATCTCTCCTCCCATAGATCAAAAGATTCCCTTGGAAGCCCGTTCTCGTCCCTGAATGACATTATGAACTCTGTACACTTTTTCACCACAGTCTCGTAAAAATCAGCCATGTACTCAATATCATTGATTTTCTCGTAATGCTTCCACATTGCCCAAATCATCAGTGCGGTTTCGTCCTGCTGTATGGGTAGTATAGTTTGACCCTTGTAGACCTGGGGAAGCCAGCTGCTGGCTATCTCACCGTCCGGACTGTATTTGTGGAAGAAGTAGCCTTCCTCCGATACAAGATTCCTGGAGTAGTCAAAGAATTTCCTTGCCGGTCCCGAATGGTTTGATCTAATGAGGGAATAAGCTGCAATTGCGGCATCCCTGGGCCATACGTAATAATAGCCGTCCTTGTTGGCCTTGATGGTTTCGCTGTCACTTGAGGCCACAATGCCACCCTTGTCGCTCATGTGGCTTCTGAGTATGAACAATGACTTCCTGAACATTGATGAAAGTCTTGGTTCAAGGTTTATCGGCTGCTTTCCGGCCCATAGCCTCCAGTAGTTTGATGTCCTGGTCTCAAATCTCCTGAGGTTTTCAAAAGTCAGTAAGGAGGAGTTTGTTGCAGTCTCCTCAAGGGACATATTTGCCGAAATGAAGTATATGACATCCATGCCCATGGCAGGTTCAAGGTTGATCCTGTGCCTGATAACGGAATCCACGGAACCCATTGCAACTGAATTTCCAGAGAGTTCAAGGTCCTCAGCATCTTTCCAGCTTCCCTCCAGGCCCATGAAATCCTTGATACCCATTGCATACTGATCCATTGTATTCCCTTTGCTGTCCAGCGTGGAGGCCAGGAAATACCTTCTGCCCTTGTAATGCAGCACACCGTTCATTTTGGGCATATATGAAGCTGTATCACCGATGTCATTCCCGTAAATGTTGAAATTCTGGTTGAAATAAAACTTAATGTCAACCGGATCTTTTGTGGGGTTGTAGGCAGTAATCCTCCTGGCGTATAGATTCTCGTATATGTCAACAAAATTAAATGTTTCAAAATCCACCCCGTTATGGGAAAATTTCCATGTCCCAACCATTGTATGATCAAGGTAATCAATATCATGGATTATTTTGCTGTCCGACCAGGTAAACCTGTTATTCACTGCCAGCCCGAATTTGAAAGGATGACCCGCATGGTTCTCCCCCTGGTTCCTGGAGAAATAAAAATCCATGAGATTCATCTCTGCGTCGAAATTTATAAGTATTCTCCCGTTACCAATGGGGAGATATCTGACCATGATGTGTCAGTGACCATGAGGTTAAAGATTTTACTGTTTTCAGACCAGCATGGTTTATTTATATCATTCATCTGAACCTGTGTTTCATATACAATTAACGACTGTTTTTCCAGTGAACTATTTAAGCAATATACCACTCATAAATAATGGCAGCTAAATCACAGATCACCTCAATGTACCGCATCCAGTTCTGGAGCGGCTTCAAATTCTCGGACCTTTTGCCATTGATTCCATTCCTCAAGAAAATGGGGGTGGATTCAATCTATTCATCGCCCATCCTTAAAAGCACAACTGGAAGCACACATGGCTATGACGTGACAGATTTCCAGCAGGTGAATAAGGAACTCGGGGGAGAGAATGATCTTGTGAAGTTATCGCATGAGGTTCATAATGAGGGAATGAAATGGATCCAGGACATTGTGCCAAACCATATGGCAGCAAATGCTGAAAACGTCTATATGCAGGATATCTTTGCTCACGGCAGGAAATCATTCTACTGGAATTTCTTTGATTTCATGATCACACCAGAATTCCATTACAGGATAGATATGTTCATACTTGGCCATCCGTATGAAGAGGTCCTTAATTCAGGTAATATAAAGATCATAAACCCAGAAAATCCGGCCATCAAGGTTTATGATCAGGAGTATGCAATGTCCGGAAATGGACTTGCAATGCTGAAAACACTGGCAGGCGGAAATATTACCGGAGACAGCCTGGAAAAAATAAACTCTGTACCAGAAATGATCCACTCAATCCTTTTGAGGCAGAACTACAGCCTTATATACTGGAAGTCTGGATTGGAAGGGACAAACTACAGGAGATTCTTTTCCGTCAACAGCCTTATTGGGGTGCATAGTGAAAACACAAAATATTTCGGTGTCCTAACACAGAAACTGTTCAGTCTTTTCCGGCAGGGAATTATTGATGGATTCCGGCTGGATCATATTGACGGGCTCTACAGCCCTGAGAACTTTCTCCTGAGGTTTGCAAGAGGTACAGGAAATGCACATGTATGGGTTGAAAAGGTTCTGACAGGAAATGAGAAGCTGAGAGACGCATGGAAAACCGACGGGACCACAGGTTATGATTTCCTGTTTTACTGCAGCTACCTGTTTGTACATGGCCCAAGCAGCAAATCATTGAAAAAATTCTACAAACTATTCACTGGAGTTAGAAAATCACCTGAGAAAATGACATATGAAAACAAGAAGTATTACATAAAAAACAGTTTTTCCCATGAAGTGGATTATCTTGCCTATATTTTTTATGATCATCTTCAAGAAAAAATATACGGGCAGGACCTAACCTATGATAAAACAAGGGCATTCATGGAAGAACTGCTTTCGTCATTCAGCATATACCGCCCATATCTTTCCGCCGGATCTATAGGCAAGGCAGATATGGCCATAATACAGGACGCCATAAACCTGGCTGGAGAAAGGACAGGGCTGCAGGATGTTCGGGAGTGCATGAACAGGATGCTGGATTCAGCTTTCATGGATGGAAGATCGTTATACTGTTTCCAGAGACTTCAGCAGTTTATTCCGGCTACAATAGCGAAATCCACGGAGGACAGGTTATTTTTCCAGTATAATCTCCTTATTGCCCTGAATGAAGTTGGCTGCACTCCCCAGAAGTTTTCTATTTCCAGGAAATCATTCCACGGATTCATGAAATACAGGGCACGGCACTCCCCTCAGGCAATGAATACACTCTCAACACATGACACAAAACTTGGTGAGGATATCCGTGCCAGAATTGCATCAATATCACACATGGAGGATATCTGGATCCAATCGGTTCAAGAATGGCATGAATTGAATTTAAAATACAAGCTATTGGAAGGAAAAAGCGAATATCCCACAAGAAATCACGAATATTACCTCTACCAGATCCTGCTTGCAGAGGACCCAGAAACCTGGAACAGTGGAACACGGTTCAAGGATAGAATCCATGGACAGATGGTCAAGGCAGTAAGGGAGGATGGTACCATGACGGACTGGAATAATCCCAATGTAGGATACGAGGATCACCTTTCAGGGTTCATTGACCGGATCATGAAGAGCG
>JAKBSB010000161.1 GCA_021845155.1 Thermoplasmata archaeon | reverse complement strand
TCCTCTTTTTTCTTGCATCATTTTTTCCATACCAGTATACTTTTGTGCCCTCATTCTGAAGCAGTCCATGGAGAAGATCAGGATCGATATTTCTCCCGATTATGTTTACTATCCCGCTGGGACTGATCAGTTCAGCATCTGGAACTGGAAGATCAAGAACAGTCCGGACATGCTGCTCGAACTGTGATATGGAGGACCCTGATAATGTGTGATGCCCTGTATTGTGTACTCTTGGAGCAAATTCATTTATGATCACATCGCTTCCTTTCAGGAAAAACTCAATGCCTATGACGCCGATGTAATTCAGACTTTTCAGGAGACTGGATGTAATCTCCATGGCTTTCCTGTTTGGAAATGGCGCATAATTATCTATCAAAATGCCCGAAAGGTTGTAATTGAAGGAAGGCGTATGCATAACAATTTTCCCGCTGGAATCCCTAGATCCTATGACCGAGAGTTCACAGTCGAAATCAATCATCTCTTCCACAATGCATTTTCCGTCTATTTCAATTTTTTCAATATCTGCAGCATTCCTGACGTAGATCTGCCCTTTTCCGTCATAGCCTCCTGATGCATATTTTATGACAGACCTGCCAAAGTCACGGCAAGCACTTCGTGCTTCAGAAGTTGTTTCCACAACAGTAAAAGGGGCAGTTGGAAAACCACCGGAGGCAAGATATTCCTTCTCCAGTGACCTGTCTTTCTTGAGATTCACTGGAAGAATACCGGGCCTCAGCTTCCCCTGTTCATCCGCATACTCAAGTCCGTCCCTCCTGACATTCTCAAACTCATATGTCACAAAATCGCAGGAATCAACAAATTTCCTGTAATTTTCCGGTCCCATGTAGAAATCGCTGATTGATGCGGCAGAACCTTTCTCCCCGGAATCCATTACACCGAATTCTACAGGAAGCTTTCTTCCCTCCTGTATCATCATCCATCCAAGCTGCCCGGATCCCAGAATCCCAAGTTTAAGGTTATCCATCTGGAATCACGCGTTTTAATCCAGCCTGTCGGACAGTACTTTTGTCCTCATTGCCTGGCTGAACTCCTTGAGCTTTGTTGACAGTTCCGGATACTTTACAGAGAGAATCCTGACCGCCAGAATGGCTGCGTTCCTAGAATTGCCTATTGCAACTGTGGCAACCGGTATACCGGAGGGCATCTGCACTATGGAAAGCAGTGAATCCATCCCCTTGAGATGCCTGGTTGGAACAGGCACACCGATGACAGGAAGGTCAGTCATGGATGCAGTCATGCCCGGAAGGTGTGCTGAACCTCCTGCTCCGGCAATAATAACCTCAATGCCCCTCTCCCTTGCGGTTTCCGCATAATCATACATTTCACGCGGGGTCCTGTGTGCAGAAATAATCTTCTGCTCAAAATCAACTCCAAACTCCTTCAGTGTTGTTGCGGCTTCTGACATGTATTCATAATCACTCCTGCTTCCCATTATAATTCCAACTTTCGCCATGGGTGTTAATTTAACATCTGTATATTACTTAATTCATTTATCGCGTTTTGCCAGGCGTATACCGGGTTTCCCCCTGTCAATGGCAACCGTGACCTGCCTCTCATGGCTTATTGTCGCCAATGAGGCCTTCACCAGGCGGTTCATTATGGCAAGACCTATACCGGCAGAAGGAAATGTGGGTGCAAAAGCGACATCTCCTTCTGTGTGATCCACGGCGCTGAGGGCCTGGAACAGCTTAGACGCGACAACATTCAGGTCTGATCCGTCTCCCAGGCTGATGCATGGAACTCTTGATCTTCTGCAGACTTCCTCCGGAGCAATCAGAGAGATGTTTCCTCCGTATTTTCCAGAGGCAATCTCATCCATAAGCACAGGATTGTCAACCAGATACAGGGGTTTATCCGGGGAGTAGTGCCTGTATTTCATGCCTGGTGTAATGGGTATATTCCTTCTTTCTGATATTTTCAGTGTCTCAGGAAGCGTTATCCTGCCAAAATATTTCTCCAGGAATTCAACGCCATAGGATCCAGGCCGCAGCAGAACTGGCATCTTGCCACTTATGTCCAGGATTGTGGATTCCAGGCCGAACCTTGTGTTGCCGGAATCATAGATCAGATCAACTTTTCCATCCAGGTAAGCTGCAGCATCAAGCCCGTTCACAATACTGGGCTTTCCGGAAACATTCGCACTTGGTGCTGCTATGGGGACACCCGCCATACTTATAAGGTCCAGCGCAAGCCTGCAATCCGGCATTCTCACAGCAATGTATTCTGATCCGCCGGTAACCCTTGGTGGAACATCGGCAGATTTCCTGAACAGCAGTGTAAGCGGTCCGGGCCACAGATCCCTGATAATTTCAATAACTGATTCAGGAACATTTTCAGCAACCATCGCAAGCATATCAAGAGAGCTGACATGAACAATCAGGGGGTTATCAGACGGCCTTCCCTTGGCTTCGTATATCCTGCCGCAGGCATGGGAATCGAAGGCGTTGGCTCCGAGCCCGTAAACAGTCTCAGTAGGAAATACAACAAGCCCCCCACTCCTGATTATTTCTGCCCCCTCTCTGATCGCGTCTGGTGCAGGATAAGCTTGATCTGCCCTGATTATTCTGGTATGCACTATGGAACATGGAAGCATGGTTTATAATCAATACTCTCGGGTCCAGATTTAAGGTGTTTTTCATGAAATTCTCTTCCATTCTTAACAAATTTAATTAGGATCATCGACCTTTATATCTGATTGCTTATGGAAACCGACAAATACCATATATTCCTCAGAATCAATGAAAATCTGAGCGAATACGACGGAACAGAAAACATACAGATGAAGGTCAATGATGAAGAAATAGTCCTTAATTCAGTGGATATAAACGTAAAGGAAATATCGGTAAACGGGAAGCCGGTAAAATTCACCATGAACAGCGAAAAGGAGGAACTGGCTCTTGAAGGCAGGTACAGCGGAGAGGTAGATGTTGCAGTCAAATTCAATGCAAAAGTTGGCCAGAGCCTTATGGGAATGTACCAGGCAGGAAGCTCGAAACACAGGATGATAAGCACACAGTTTGAATCCACAGGTGCACGAAGATCATTCCCATGTATTGACGACCCTGGATACAAGGCTGTTTTCTACGTTACACTGACAATTCCTGAAGGACATGAGGCAATATCCAACATGCCGGTTGAAACCACAGAAAAAGATGGTAAATTCCTGAAAGTAACGTTCAAACCGACACCAAGGATGTCAACTTACCTCCTTTATATTGGTGTGGGTAAGTTCACACAGTTTTCAAGAAAATTCCACAACATGGAGATAATACTGGCAGGACCGGAAGGAACACTTGGAGACCCCGACAGGCCAATAAAATTTGCAGAAGAATCCGTGGGATATTACGAGGATTATTTCGGCATAAAATATGCACTACCCAAGATGCATCTCATATCAGTTCCGGAATTCGGGGCTGGTGCAATGGAGAACTGGGGAGCAATCACATTCAGGGAAGTGCTCCTGCTTGTGAACGAGAATACCAGTACCTCTACAATGAGGAGAATCGGTGAAGTCATTGCCCATGAGATTGCACACCAGTGGTTTGGTGATCTTGTGACAATGAAATGGTGGAACGATCTGTGGCTTAACGAGAGCTTTGCAACATTCATGGCGTTCAAGGTCATGGATCATGAACATCCAGAGTGGGATATGTGGGGCGATTTCCTGCTGTCCGAGACAACCGGCGCAATGATGGGGGATTCCCTGGAGCAGTCTCACCCTATCGATGCTGAAGTCAAGGACCCGAACTCGGTTGCACAGATATTTGACGAGATCAGCTATGGGAAGGGCGCAAGCATACTGAGGATGATCGAGGCATATGTCGGCCAGGAGAACTTCAGGAAGGGAATATCCAGATACCTGAAGGATCATTCATATGGGAACGCAAAAGGTTCTGACCTGTGGACTGCAATTGAAAAAGAATCAGGAACCTCGGTAACAAATGTCATGGAGGCATGGATAAAGAGGATGGGATATCCGGTTGTTGAAGTTTCAGGAACGGGGAATAAAATAAAGCTCAAGCA
>JAKBSB010000160.1 GCA_021845155.1 Thermoplasmata archaeon | reverse complement strand
GATTCCTGAGTCCGGCCACTATCTGCCTTTTCTCAGTTCCCAGGGACAACTTCAGTATCAAGAGGTGATCAGAATTGGGATGCATTACGGCTTCCTCTATAATCGCCACTCTCAGGTCGATCCTGTTCTCATTCCTCGATCCAAGATCCAGCTTCTCAAATGGAACTTCAGTGGCTACTGGGGAAAATGACTTCTCAGGCCGCCTGAGATCTGAAGACACGAAAGATGAAAAATTGTCAGGGCCGATTATGCCCGCAACCTTTTCCGCAGAAGATGGACAGTATGGATACAGCATATAGTCAAGATACTCTATAAGAACAAGGGCTGTGTGAAGTTTTGCCGCACATTTCGCCCTGTCTGTCCTGATGAGTTTCCACGGTGCAGCATCATTGAAGTAGACATTGGAAAATTTCACAAGCTCCAGCCACTCATAGAAAGCTCTTTTAATCTGCACCTTTGAAATCAGTGCTGAATAGTTCTCAAATCGTCTTTCTGCCTCTTCCAGTGCCTTTAAATCGCTCTGGTCAGGTATGCCAGGAACTGGTTCCACCTGATTCTTGGTTATAAAACTTACAACCCTGTGAATAAGATTGCCGAATTTGTCTATGAGTTCACTGTTTACCTTGTCCTGAAGATCAGAGAGAGTGAAATCCGAATCGCCGGTCTCGGGAAGGTTCATTGCCATATAGAAACGCAGGTAATCTTTTGGTATTACTTTTAGGGCTTCAGCCACCGTAAGGCCGATACCCCTGCTCTTTGAAAACTGCTCACCCTTGAATCTCAGGTATTCGTTGGCAGGTACGTCATACGGGAGGTTTATGCCTCCCATTCCCATGAGTATTGCCGGCCAGATTACCGTGTGGAACGGGATATTATCCTTGCCGAGGAAATAATATGTCCTCACATCCCCGTCATAATAGAATTCTTTCCAGTAGTCCGGCTTACCTATTTTTTCTGAATATATCTTTGAACCTGACAGGTATCCTATAAGTGCTTCAAACCACACATATATTCTCTTATGATCATAACCCTTCAGAGGGATGGGAACGCCCCAGTCAAGGTCCCGGGTTATTGGCCTTTCCTTCAGACCTGCAGATATGAAATTCCTTGTGAATGCCAACACGTTGGATCTCCAGAAATTCTTTTCCTCAAGCCATGTCATGAGTTTTTCCTGGAAAAGATCCAGCCTCAAAAAGAAGTGGGATGTCTCCCTGAACTCTGGAACCTCGTCGCACAGAACGCATCTTGGATCTATGAGTTCCTGGGGGTCGAGAGTCCTTCCGCATTCATCACACTGGTCACCCCTGGCCTGCTTGAAACCGCAGTGCGGACATGTACCTTCTATATACCTGTCTGGCATGAATCTTCCGCATTTAGCGCAGTACGGGGAAATCATCGGTTTTTCGGCAAGATAACCTTTTCCAAGAAGATCAAGGAAGATTTCCTGTGCAGTTTCCCAGTGCTCCCGATATGAGGTCCTGGTGAAAAAATCAAACTTTATGTCCATTGAACTGAAAGTCTCAAGGAATTCCCTGTGAAACTTTTCAGCTATTTCCTCAGGGGTGGTTTTCTGTTTCTCGGCAGAGATTGTTATTGGAGTTCCATATTCATCACTCCCTGAAATGAACATAACTTCATTCCCGATCATCCTGTTGAATCTCACGAATATATCGGGAGAGAGATAAGCCCCGGCTATATGGCCCAGGTGAAGCGATCCGTTTGCATAAGGCAGAGCCGCATTTACCACTATTTTTATAATACCACACCTCCGGAATTGATTCCGTCTGGAAGCTGTAATAAGTTACTTGGTAATAATTCTTGAGAATTCCTGCAATCCTCAAACCTTCAGTAACAGGTGGATTTATCCCACCGTGTTGCTTCCTGTTTCCTGTTCAGGGAGGAATCAGATGAACAGCCCGGGTCCGCCAAATCCCATCATGCCCATTCCCATCATACCCATCATTCCCATGCCCATCATGCCCATTCCCATCATTGATCCATTTCCGGCCATCTGCTGCTGGTGAGCTTTCATATGCTGGTCAAGTTCCTGCTGTGTCTTGAAGAGCATCCCGTCATATTCGCATATTTTCAGTGTCGGGTCTATCTTCTTGACTATCTGCTCCCACATCCTCTTCTCGAACTCATGGCCTGAATGCAGCTCTGCAGCGGTTGCCATCCCCAGTGTTGCAATGCCTTCAATTGCAGGTATTGCCATGTCTCTTCCCCAGATACCTGCATGCAGCTGAACCTCGAATTTGCCTTTGTCACCTGCAATGACAACGTCCACATCCCTGACTCTTCCAAGGACTATCCTCTCCTTGTTTGACTTTTTTGCATGTATCTCGTACATTGAATTGCTCTGGTCATCAGAGGTTATCTTGAAATTCTCCTTTGCAAGCAGTTCCTTCACAAGATCGTATACTTCCGATGGATCTATGTCCCTTTCGACAAAACCATGTTTTATCATAAATGTATAGAGCCGTATTGAGTATATATTTGTCGAAAAAATTAAAGGCTGAAACTGAAGCCGTGTTCAGTTCGATATATTATGCTTCAGCCTGTTTAATACGAAGTTCCTGTCCATGTTGGAAAGGAAGTATCCGAGCCTTGGTCCCTGATCCTTGCCGATAATGACCTTATAGAATGATCCAAATCCTTCCTTTGGGGAAACGTTTCTTTCCTTAAGGATCTCGTGTACAGTATTGTGGATTTCCTCAGGTGTCCATTTTATATTTCCTGCCTTTTCCAGGAATTCACCCACGATCTCTTTTTCCCTTGAGTCCAGATCGGCCCTGTAATCTTCAGGCATGACCCTGAATTTAACCACATCGGGAGCATATTTCGAAAGCCAGTTCCTTGCGATCTGTATTTCCCATGTCATCTGGTCATCAAGCGTCTCCCCTGCATAACCTGATTTTTTAAGTATCCTCAGGAGATCAGAAGGATTTGTGTATATCTGCACCAGTGTCACAAGATGCCGGAAGCTTATGCTGCTCCTGCTCTCCCTTCCCTCAATTCTAGAGTATTCATAGACCTCCCTGTAATCTTCGTCCTTGACTTCCTCCTGCCCGTTGTATGCCTTCTGGTATTTTTCGAATTCGTCCACAAGGTTCAGGAGACCTGCACCGGGATCGAAGTTGATGTGCCTCCCCGGATTACTCCTGGCTATTATGAATCTCAGTATCTGGGGAGGAGCGTAGTTAACCATGTCAGATGCAGGGATTGATATACCGGTGGAGGAATGCATTACACCCACACCTTTCAGGAATATTCTTTCATAGATCAGTGGAACCGGGGCTTTTATGCCAAAGACTTCCTCTGCAATTCTCTTCCCTGTGTCGTATGAACCTCCTGCTGCTCCGTGATCCTTTCCAAAGGGCTCTATTGTTACACCAAGTTCGAACCACTTGGCTGGCCATTCGATTCTCCATGGCATTTTCCCTTCATCCTTCCTTATGTCCGATGAACCTTCGTTTCCGCATGAACATCTGTAATGAATGAGAGGCAGGTCAAAAGAGGTGACTACCGTTGAATTGATTCTCCCGCATCTGCCACATCTGGGATTATACGGGAACCAGTTCTCTTCAAGGTCCCTTCCTGAGAGATCCTGCAGTATTTCCCTGATTTTTTCACGTTGTTCCACTACAATCCTTATGGATCTTTCAAACCGGCCTTCCCTGTAAAGACCAGTGGTTCTTATGACCTCCACATTTACGTCAATTTTGGAAAGGGTTTCCACAAAAGGCTTCAGGAAATATTCTGAATACGAGGGGCCACCGTCCGGTGCAGGTATGCCGCTCAGCGGATAACCCACATAAGCAGAATAACTCTGGTCAAGGAATGGGTATACCTTCCTCAGTGGATCTATGTCGTCACAAAGGTATATGAATCTCGAATTCAGACCCTTCTTTTTGGCGGCTTTGTAGATCATGTCCCCTGTAAGTATTTCCCTCATGTTCCCGACGTGAATCGGCCCCGATGGAGATATACCGGTTGATACCAGCTGGTTGCCTTCCAGATCTTCTACAAGTGCGTCTGCCCAGTGCATAAA
>JAKBSB010000159.1 GCA_021845155.1 Thermoplasmata archaeon | reverse complement strand
GGATGTACTGGAAAAGAACGGCTACAAGCTTGAAAAGGTCCTATAGTTTTCCCTTGAATATCATGTAAATCTCCCTGCTGCCATGCCTGGATGCCCTTGTGTTTGTAATTCTTGAAAACCTGTAAGAATCCTTCCATTTCCTGAAGAGATCCTGGGTCATGTCTCCCTGAAAATGCTTGAAAACACAGGAACCTCCCGGGGAAAGAAAAACACTGGCTATCTCCATCACCCTGTCACCTATTACGTAAGATGCCGAGTGGTCTATGCTTCCATTTCCGCTTGTTTTCACCATGGCATCCGAGAGCACTGCCTGGACACTTTCACTGCCGAGTCCCCTTAAAGCATCCCTTATCCTGTCAATGGCCTGGTCCGTCATGATATCTGTCTTCAGGAAAACAACATTGTCAAGATATTTCATTGGGGATATATCAACAGCCACAACCGGTTTTCCGGTTATTTCAGATATGTACTTTGTCCAGCCTCCCGGTGAGGAGCCGATTTCAAGCACATATTCCCCGGAACCAATGATTCCAAATTTTCCCTGGAGTTCCTTGAGTTTATATGCTGCCCTGCTGGCATAGTTTTCTGATTTTGCCCTGTAGTAGTATGAGTCCTTTCTATCTGGCATGGGATCAGTTTTCGCCTATGAACTTCCGGTATTCATCAGGCGACATTCCCTTGCTTTTTATGTCTTCGGCTGGTTTTATCTTGACTATCCAGTTTGAATATGAATCCTTGTTTATAAGCTCAGGATTATCAGAAAGGCTGCTGTTCACGGCAGTAATTTCTCCTGATACAGGAGTGAAAACATCTTCTGCAGACTTGACAGACTCTACAGTGAGAAGGACCTCCCCCTCTTTTTTTGAGACACCCACTTTTGGCAGATCTATGTAGACGATATCTGTCAGCTGTTTCTGGGCAAAATCTGTTATGCCAACTGTTACTGCTGCACCATCTGCTTTCATCCATTCATGGGTTTTTGTGTATCTTAAATCTTCTGGAACCTGAGACATAAGCTGTTATGAAAAAAGGTTATTTAACTTTAATCCGTTGTTATCAGAATGAGAACTTTCATAGCTTCCCCCATACCCATATATGGCGGTATAAAGGACCTGCTGAAACAGGTTTCCACGCTTCCTTCCCTGAGGGTGCCGAACACTGTGGACCTCCACCTGACCTATCTTTTTCTTGGCGATGTTGAAAAAGAGGAAGTGGAGAATATAGCCAAATCCATTGTAAAGCCGGTAATCAGGAAAGTGGAATCGGGTTTTTCAGCCATTACTGCCTTCCCAGATGTATCCAGGCCAAGGGTCCTTGTCCTCCTCCTGGATAATCCTGGGATAATTGAGATCTACAGATCCATAAGTGGAATATTACCTGGATTCTCATCGGGATCAACAGAGTTTGTTCCACATCTGACCATTGGTCGGTTTGGAAAAAATAAGGTTATGCCTGACATTAAGAAACTGAAAATACCTGCAGGGAAAGTTTTGATTGACAGGGTCTGCCTTTACAAAAGCACTCTTACCCCTTCAGGACCTGTGTATGAAGATCTGGCCTGCAATCAGCTGATGTAGGTCATCTTTTCCCTGTCTATGTGATCCTTTTTCTTTGGCTTGAGAAGTTCCTCGTCACTGAATTCTATTGCTATCAGGCCGGACACGGGAATAAGCCTGAGCATTGACTTTCCGTCTTCCCCCTTTACCCTGAAACATATGGCTCCCTCCTCGCCTAGAAGAGTATACCCAATGAACTCACCCTCTGTCTTCATGGGCTCGTCTTTTCCGCTGTTAGAAATAACTGTGTAGCTTCCACCTTTCTTGATCTCTATTACATCCATTGTTAAAAGCGCCTCCATTACGGAAGAAATATTAGTCTTAGCCATTATTGCCCCCTCCTACCTTAATGTTGTATCTTATTAATAACTTGATCAGTTCAATGCCTCTGTTGACTGAGTTCCACTATATGCCTTACCGATTTGCCATAATTCTCCAGTGCCATCTTGACATTGACCTCCACCCAGCTCCACGCCCTTATCAGGTCTCCGGACCTCAGGCGGTATTTCTTGGTCTTTCCTTCCTGCACCTCTTCCAGCAGGTCCATGGATTTCAGCTTGTTCAGGTGCCTGTAGAGGGTTGTCCTGCTTGTTTTCAGGAATGTGAGCAATTCGTCTCCCGTCCAGTATCTCTGTGAGTTCATGAGAAAGCAGTCCTTGAAGAGACGGAAATAGGCAGCCTTTGAGATTGTTGCAAAATCCGTGGATGGTTTCAGCCTGGGTATATAACCAATATCTGACAGGAAATATGCAATGTTCTTGTCCAGATCTTCATCCAGTATCCTGCTAGGTGTTGAAACAATTGTCATCTTGAACATATTTCTTTATGGAATAACGGTTAACTGCCTATAAAGATATTTTTAAGGGAGGACTGACAATTTGCCTTCTGCAATCGGGAAACATCTTCCTGCAACCCTTATATTCCCTATGGAACCATCCTTTATTGTGCCTGTTACACGGATCATGCTTGGCCTCATAATTTCAATCCCCTGCTCTATCCACCCATATTTCCCGCTTTCCATAATGCGATGTTCAAGCATGTATGCCGCAGCGGGCCCAGCCGCGGAACCGGTGGCGGGATCCTCCCCCTTCTCGTAGATCATTCTTGCGTGGATGGCTGCAGATGAGGAAACCGTTTCCCTTGAAATGAAATAAAAATGCATTGCGTTATGCTTTTTCAGGTAATCCCATGAAGTATCCATGTTGATCTTCAATGCCGCTAGATCCTTAAGTTTTCTTAACGGCACTATTACAAAGGGATTTCCTGTTGTCACCGTCTCAACAGGCAGGTCCGGATCCATGCTTACAGCACTTATGCCGAGGGCTTCTGCAATATCATTCTTTGAGTGGGTTTCCCTGAATTCCGGATTCTTTTGTTCCATCTCAAAAATTTGGGAGTCCCCGGGATTTTCAATGTATACTTTTATATCCCCGATACCCAGTTTAAGTGTCAATGACCGTATATTTTTTCCTTTTGCAATGACTGATGCGGTGCCAAGTGAGGGATGCCCTGCAAATTTCAGTTCACCATTTAGACCGAATATCCTCACAGGGACAGGTTGATCAATTGGATCATCATTTCTGATGAAAGTTGTTTCAGAGAATCCGAATTCTCTCGTAACTTCCATCATCTGTTCTCCGGTTAGATTAATATCAGTCTTCACCACTGCAAGCTGGTTTCCCTGGAAAGGATGTTCTGCAAACACATCGACAATTGCGAAATCCATCGGCTTATAATTTGTATTATGGTTTTCCATACTCCCCCGAATTTTCATGCCGGTACATTTTGCACAGCTTTAATATTTATTATATATCATGGTTGCCAAACAGGATAAAGGCTTAATGCCACATTCCAGGTTGCCTGTATGAAATGTGTGGAGTATAATGAATAAATAATAAATTGGAGCGATGTATCTGTGAAACTGAATAATCCGTTTGTAACCCGGGACGGGAACTGCAAGGTCATAACCTCAATTTTTGCTGAAACCCCTGAAGATTTATTCGTGAAGATGTCCTCAATACCGGACAGACCAGAAAGAATTTTTGAGATAAGGTTTGATCTTTTTGCTTCACATGATACTGCGACTCTGGGTGAAATTACCGGGTACATGAAAGGAAGGGGGATACCGTATCTATTCACGTACCGAAATGAGAATATTGAGGATGCAAGGGAGAAATACATCTTTGCCTTGAAGAATAACGCTCTGGCAGCAGATATTGATATCAGCCTGAAGGATCTTGCAGAAGATCTTGCCGGAAGGATTCCGGTTGTATTGTCTTACCATGGCAGTGGAAAATGGGAACTGGAGAGCATTATAAAAATGGTTGATGATATTGGGGCAGATTCCTACAAACTTGCCAATTACTATGAAAATTTAACTGGATTTACTGACGACCTTGCTTTGATATCAAGATTCAGGAAAAAGACAGGGAAACCAATAGCTTTCATACCTATGGGAACTGGGAACGGAATTCTCAGAATGGTTTCGGCTTGCCTCGTTTCGGATTTTGCATA
>JAKBSB010000158.1 GCA_021845155.1 Thermoplasmata archaeon | reverse complement strand
TCTTTCCCCGGGCGGTTCATGCGTTTTCAAGCATTTTCAGGGGGACATGACCCAGGATCTCTTCAGGAAATGGAAGGATTCTTACAGGTTTTCAAGAATTACAAACACAAGGGCATCCAGGCATGGAAGCAGGGAGATTTACATGATATTCAAGGGAAAGCTATAGGACCTTTTCAAGCTTGTAGCCGTTCTTTTCCAGTACATCCCTGGTATCCTGCAGAAACTCCAGATCGATATAGGCGAAGTGCCTTTTTCCCTTGAGGTTTTCCCTGAGCAGTGAATCGGCAACATACTCGGATCGGAGCTTCTCCACCCTTCCTATGCCCTTTATCCTGTTCACTTCATTATTCCATTTTATTACAAAATCCTCGGCTGAAGTATCCTTAAGATCCATCTTCATGATCTTTTTCTTTCTCATGGAATGCCTGATCAGGGTGAAAGTTTTAACGTTCCTGGTATAAGCCCTGGAAAAATCATACTCATTAAGGTCCAGTGCCTCAACGGGAATATTGTTCTCCTTGGCATACTTGATTATCTCTATGTAACAGGGTGATGGTGTCATAATTTCACCATACACGGAAAGCCTCAGTCCATACACAATCTCGAAATCAGACAGATTCATCTCAAATGGATCATCAAGGAAAGCTTTCATTCCCTCAACCTCTTCGGGTGAAAGGCTGACGCTGAGCTGATCAGGAGTATGGACACGAAGTGCATCCCGCAGGCTGTTTCCATCACTGATTAAACCCTTGATTCCCACGAAAAGGTAAAAATATCTGCCGCTGTTCTTATCAAAGACCTGGTAAAGCATTATAGCATTGCACTCTTCTTGCTATGCAATAATCTTATTAAATCATCGGGGTCGTAAGCTTTCTTAAGTTCGCTTAACGTGACCAGCGGGCAGCCGCCAAGGTTATCCTTGCTGGTTTCCTCCCTTGTTATTATGAGGGGCTGCTGCTCAAATATGTCGCTGACATTCTTTATTGCACTTGCCCTTTCCGGCCTTGAAAGAACGTTTTCAAATAGCCCTACAAGCATGAGGGCTTTTATGGTTTCGAAAACAACGACATCAAATGGCGATCTGTTCATGGATTCATACATATAGCCTGTCCTCTTTATTATGTCCTCAAATTCACTGACAAATGGATCATCTGTTTTTACCTGATCAAAAGACCTGTTCATCTCAATGTTGAAAAGGTCAATCGCCTTCCTGAAATCGGTTCTCAATATCTCTTCAAGCTTAAGGAAAACATCTACAGTGGCAGCATTCCCAGACTCATAGAGGGAGATCGATCTCCTGGAAAGTCCCACTCTTTTGGACAGGTTTCCTATGGACATCCCTTTCTGCTCCCTGGTCCTGTGAAGTTCAGTTCCGTCTATGGAGATATAAAATCCTCCGGGGCCTGAATAAACGTAAAGCTGATCGCCGTTGACATAATTCACAAACGTGTCAACCGATACTATTGGGACTCCGTGCCTGTAATAGACAACATCATGCTCAAGTTCCCCGCTTCCGCATTTTTCGCCGATAACTATGGCTGCCGCACCTGTTATTTTGGCAAATTTCTGAATTTCCATAGCATTGGCTGACCGGAGCGTGTCTATGTTCTGAAGTATCTTCAAAATAAATTTCTGATCTCCTCTTCTGGCAATTATATCAAAGCTCACGAGCCCCTTCAAATCGGGTTCTGAGACTTTGAAACCTTCCTTCGCAAGGATATCGTAAAGCTTGTGAATAACCACTCTTCGATGATCGTCCACGATTAATATGTATGGAATATAGTATAAAATATTTTGCGTTGTCCTGTGAAAATGCAATGTATGATGAAAATGGATATACAGGAAAAATGAGAGGACCATGTCAATCAATTATCCAGGAGGATTCCTTCAACACTTATCCGGACCGTCTCCTGTCAAATGGCTGCATTGATCTGGTTCTTCAGTCATGTTTTCTTCACTGCCGGCTGAATTCTTAAGTTTTCTGAAGAAAAACACTGTTCCCCAATAAATTATCAAAGCTTATGATCGTGGTTTGCATATGGCCATATGGAAAATACGGAACCGGTGTTTGACCAGATAGCTGAATTTTATGACAGGACACGCAGGGCCCCGCTAAAAAATGAGATCGATTCAATTATCAGGCAGCTCGATGGATCAAAAACTGTTCTTGAGATAGGTGTTGGAACCGGCAGGATATCAAAGCCCATACAGGAGGCCGGGTTTGACGTCACAGGAATAGACATATCGGTGAAGATGCTTGAAAAGGCCAAAGAAAAGGGAATCGGGCATCTTGTGATTGGTGATGCAAGAAACCTCCCATTCCTGGACTCAAGTTTTGATGCTACGCTGATAGTGCATGTCTTCCACCTGATAGAGGACAACAGGAGGGTCATGCAGGAAGCTGGAAGGGTCACGAGAAAAATGGTAATGTCAATTGTCAGGGAACACGAATCTGCTGATGAATCCAGGAAGGAGTGGAGAAGGGAGGTCATCAGGATATTCTCCGAGACATGTGATCGTATGGGTTACGGCCTGAATACAAATGGTCCTGGGGGCCACAGGCAGGAATCCGCCATATCGGAAGTTTTTAAACCTTCCAGGAAGATACTTATAGATCGGAATACGCGCACCGTCAACCCCGAAAACTTTGCTGAAAGGTTCAGGTATTCATCCAGGTATGTTTCGCTAACAAAACACATCCCGGAAAAAGAACTTGAGAAGATACTGGATTCGGTAAGGAAAGAGGTTTCATCCATGGGCATTAAGCCCTATGAGACAACAACGGCGGAATACCTGCTTGTCTGGAACCCGGGGGATCTTTACTGAACTGTGTTTCATTCAACGTCATCAGCGAGGCAAACCACGATTGATCAGGGCAATCTAGATGTACTCTTCCTGCTGAAGATCACTTGACAACTTGCTTGGGCATATCCTTACCAGGCATTTCTCGCAGATCAGGTAGTCCGGGTTATCAGTCGGGGAACTCATGACTATCTGTTTTACTCCATCAATTTTTTCTACTTCGGCAAAGACCTTCGCCGGCACAGACTTGTGGAATATTGCCCTTATTATGGTCTCATCCCTGTAGGAGTTCCTCCCGTAAATCTCCTTCATATAACAACCGTACTTCCTGAAGATGTCCATGGATCCATTCAGGACCTTTGAAAAATAACCCTGTTTTGCATGTATCGTCACGACCTGGTCTCCCATGAGGGGGGCTATCCTGCATATGTCCGGTGCCGGGTCAATGAGCGACATTACCGCCTTAATCTCGTCCCTTTCCTCAATGAATTTTATTGTATCGTATACCGTTCTCCGGTTAACATCCAGGGCTTTGGCAAATTCACTGATGGGAATCTCCATGTCCCTGAGATAAAGGCATCCATGGTTTACAGAAATACCTCTGGAGTACATCCCTTCAACAATCTTCCTCTTAATTGGATAATTCTTGAAATATTCCTCCAGGATAAGCAGCATTCCATTAAACCTAATTGTTTAAACTATATAGCTTAAACGGTTGTGAAAGATGATCTTAAGCTTCAGGGATATAAAAGGCTGAAAGGTTTCATCCTTTCAGGAATTTTTCCAGGAACAGTTTCTGTCTTTCTGTGGGTTCATCCCTGAGAACTGCTTCATAGAGATCAGGAACAGGGCTCTCAAGTTTCATTTCCAGATCCATGAGTACTCCTTTCCTGAACAGATGAATTCTCACGCTGTCCCCTGATTTGAAATCGGTGAGTTTCTCGACCTTGAGCTTTTTAAAATCTTCCCTGATCGGTTTCAGGAACCTGTCAGAAAACCTGTACCCGTTAATGGCCACTATCTCATCTCCGGGGCTTATGCCGGCCCTGAATGCCGGTGATCCTTCTATGACGGTTTCAACGGTATTTCTGGATCCGTTTCTGAATACTGCTCCAAGGTAAGGTGAACCTTCAGGAAATTCTTCTGCGTTCCTGTAACCTTTCTTTATGCTGATTCCCATTTTATCCAGTTCTGCCTGGAAATCTATTGGCTCTGTTGATTTTATGAATCTTGCATAGAAGTCAGTGAAGTCTGTGCCAGTAACCTCTTTAAGCGCTAGAAGCAGGTCCTTTTCGGTATAT
>JAKBSB010000157.1 GCA_021845155.1 Thermoplasmata archaeon | reverse complement strand
AGCTTCGATATCGAGTTATAAGGATCTTTTATGTATTTGGATCAGTCTTCATTTTTCTCATGATCTTCAGGATCCAGACGCTGGATCTTTTTGGTTTTAAGTTCCCTTTCATTTATCCGAATGTTTACAGGAATATGGGAAGTCAGTTTCTCGCACTTGTTGAGAGCCATGTCCTGCCCAAGGGCACAGAAATACTGGTTTTTCGACCTACAGATGGTGTCGCAGCTGACCTGTACCTGACAATGTTTATGGCCCTTGTGCTTTCAATGCCATATACGGTTTACCAGATCTCGAGATTTTTAAACCCGGCACTCAAGAAATCAGAGAGGGACATGGTGAAATCACTTGTGATACCGGCCTCAGGTCTTTTTGCCGCTGGATCATTTGTTGGACTGTGGCTCATCGCCCCGGAGCTTTTTATAATATTCAACAGATTTGATCTAGGTCTTGGTGCCAGCACAACAATGGGCCTCATGAATTTTGTTTCGTTCCTCTTCATATATGTACTGACATTCGGGCTCGCCTTTGAACTCCCGGTAATAATGGTTGCAATCACAAGGCTGGGTATTGTGAACTCGGACTACTGGAGGAAAAACTGGAGATATGCAGTAGTAGCATCACTCATATTCGGGATGATCTTCTCACCGGGCGTGACTGGATTCACCATGATTGTTATGTCAGTCCCCATGATGATACTGTACTTTGGCGGGTATTATTTTGCAAGGAGGATTGAGAGGCGCAGAATGGATCAGGCTAAGCAGGAGAACAAGGAACTGTTTTCCAACTGAACTTTCCGCATAAAATCAATCCCATTTACTTAAATTCAGGAGATGGGAGGATAATGGTTTTCTTTGACCTCTCCCTATAATGAGTTCCTGAACGTGTAAAGTTCCTTAAGCTTGATTTTTGAGGTATCGTATACATCAAAAAACAGGCGATCAACAGTGGATGACCTGCCGGACATGCTCCTCATTGACTTATAAAAAGTGAAAAGTTCCGGATTTATCTCCTTGAGAAATTTCCTGGATTCCTTTGAAAAGCTGTTGTCAGGCATAACAGAGCTTACAAACCCCATGGATTTGGCTTCAACAGCGTTCATTATCTCTCCGGAAATTATTCTGTTGTAGGCCTGTGATGGAAAACGATCCATAATTTCCGGTATGATCCCGGTGAAAGAAGGCAGTCCAAATTTCAGGTCCGGCATGCCGAATCTTGAATGATCGGATGCAATGATCATGTCGGTAGAAAGGGCAAATTCAAGCCCCATACCCAGAGCCAAGCCATCAACAACACTTATAACCGGAAGGTTCAGCGTCTGCAGTGCCCTTGATATTGAAAAGCCAAGCGAATAGATATTCTTCAGGAAACCACGATCGTTGATCCTTACACATGAACCATTATACCCAACAGAGAAAGCCCTCCTTCCTTTTCCTGTAAGAGCAACCACCCTGATGGTTTCATCGCCCATGACATCGGTAAGAGCCGACAGGAGGTCCTGCAGAACCTCTATATCAATGGTGTTTCCATCTAGATTTGAGATGGTTATCCATCCTACCCTGTCTTCGTCGATAGTTAAGTCTACCTTGCCTCTCCCGGAAATATCCATCTGATGATCCTTCAGTACATTGTCAGGTTGAACTCTCTGTCCTTTTCCTGGTAATCTTCGAGTGACTTTATTTTTAATAAATCAGATATGGTCTGCATGACATGACCGTACTTTGGATCAAACAGCTCCCTGCCCATCCTTAACCTTTTCAGGTCGGGATCATAGTAAATCTGCTCTCCGTTCTTTTTCAGGCAGTGTATGCATTCTGCCGCGGATTCTTCTGTCTCTTTCAGTTCAGAAAAACATTCCTCAAAATTTCTGGCCATACAGTTCCAACCTCCATTTTTTCATTTGTCATCGCATCTCTTTCCATCAAATGACGGGTATTTTATGTTATACCGGTCTATAACCAGTTCCAGCATGTAATAGAGGGACCTGAGAGTGTCCTCACCATATAACCTCGAGTTGTCCATGTCTATACCGGACGCATCGACCCTGGACTTGAAATCATCAAGTGATATCCTGCCTTCCAGAAGCAATTTCAGGTCGCCAAGAAAGGTCAATTCCTTCATGTTTCTTTTTTCCCTGGTTACCCTGTTCTGGTATTCTATCCCGTTTATGCTTTTGTTCAGCCTTTCCATTGCGTCGTCCACATCACCGAAGAGAAGCGCACTCTTTATAATTTCAAGATCAAGATTCAAATTCATTCAAAATCACCCGAATAATCCTCCAGCAGTTGAGATCAGCACAGGAAACATGGCATATACCAATCCCAGTGCAACCACTATGATAGCTGATATTATTACTGGACTTTTAGTCCATTTTGTAAGGTTGAATGTGTCCTCTTTCTGCGGGTCCTTCCAGAACATCTGCTGTATAACCCTGAGGTAGTAGAAGACGGAGATTGCACTGTTCAGGATTGCGATTATTGCCAGCCACCACAGCTGGCCTGATATGAGCGCGATGAATAGATAGTACTTTGCCATGAACCCTCCAGTCAATGGGATTCCAGCAAGCGCCAGTAGTATTATTGCAAAGCTGACCGCTGTTGCAGGGGATCTCTTTGCCAGTCCTGAAATATCAGACAGCTCAATCTTTTCCTTGGAAATGACATTCATGGTGATGAATGCCCCTCCCTTCATGAAAATATAGACCAGGGAATAGAACATTCCTGCAGCAATTGCAAAGTCGATAACTGAACTCCCAAGGTGATTGGTTGTTGAGTATGCCACTATTACTACCACAAGTATAAGGTAACCCGCCTGCGCAATGCTTGAATAGCCCAGGAGCCTCTTCAGGTTTGTCTGTGAGAGGGCAGCAATATTGCCATAGGTCATTGTTAGTATTGCTATTATCACGAAGAAATAGTACACCGACTGCAGATCTGATGAGAACCCCACCAGGAAGATTCTCAGTATTATGAGAAATGCCAGGATCTTGGTGCCGGAAGAGAGAAATGCCGACACAGAGTTTTCAGTACCATCATATGTATCCAGTGCCCACTGGTGAAGGGGAAACAGTGCCATCTTGAATCCAAAACCGATGATAAGGAATGCAAGTGCAATGAGAAGTGCCTGCGATGAGTTGACTGTGGTTATCCCTATGAGGTTGAACGTGGATGTAGCCATGAAAAAGAAGGAAGCACCAAATATTATGAAGGCTGTTCCAACAGTTCCTGTGAAGAAATACTTTATGGAAGCCTCAAGTGTTCTTCTGTCCTTCCCGAAACTTGCAAGTACATAGGTTCCAATACTTACAGATTCAAACGCTATGAATATGGTGATTATGTTGTACGAGAAAGCGGCAATTATCATGCCCACGGTTATAAAAAGAAGAAGTGCGTAGAATACCTCTGATTTCAGGTTTATCTTCTGAAGTGCTGGGAAGACAATGAACATGGATGATATGACCATGACCATTGCGAAAAATGTTCCGAAATCATTAAAGATTATTGTGCCTCCAAACATGCTCACTGCCGGTCCAGTGGTTGTGAAATAAAGAACCGGAAGTGATATTGCAAGGGCAGCGAATGTTATGCCCGCTGTTATTTTCTTGTTGATTCTGAAAATTCCAAGGGCAAGTATTATAAATCCAACTATTCCAAGGAAGAAGACACTGGAATAGCGCCCAAGGACACCTGCAATATTGGTAGTGACTGTTGCCGACAGGAATAAGGCACTCATAGGGCACCAATCCCTCCCAGATGAGCTATATAGCTGACAAGTGGAACATATACGAGGTTAGGCACAATACCTATTATGAAAATCATTATTAGTAATCCCATGAGAATGCTGATCTCCTTTGAATTTATATCGCCAATTTTACCAAGGTTTTCGTTGTAAGGTCCGAAAAGTGATTTCTGTGCAGCCCATATGTGATAGGACGCCGTTATTATCATGCCGAATATGAGGAAGAATATTATCCAGCTTATTGCCTGGAATGATCCGACAAATATGGAGAATTCACCTATGAATCCTGCCAGTCCGGGAAGACCCAGAGACGCCAGGAGTCCGGCCAGGAAAAGTGACGAAAGTACAGGCGCCTCCCTGAATATGCCTCCGAGGTTCATCATTGTCTGTT
>JAKBSB010000003.1 GCA_021845155.1 Thermoplasmata archaeon | reverse complement strand
GGCAGAGATACTTTGTGAGATAAAGGCCATTCCCGTTAAATCACCCCTGAATATAGTGTATAGATCTGAATCAGTGGAAGCGGAAAGAATACTCAATGAGATGGGAATAAAATTACCGGAACGGATACTGGTTGGTGCACTACCAAAATCAGGTTAAGAATAGATATAAATTACGGATCTGTCTGCTTCAGCATGAATTTTGTTCCTGTAATTTTTGCGAAACTCAAGTTAAAAATGTAGTCGATAAGACATGCAAACAAGAAAAGTGTAAAAATTTTAGAAATATTGTAAAATAAAAAAGGTAAATGAAAGTTTGATAAAAATTATTGTGTTGGAGGAGTAGAAGGGGGAGGGGTCTTTGGACCCAACTTCCTGACCTTCGCTGCCTCCATTGCGTACAGGCCTATGAATATCACAGCAATTGCACCCAGTATTCCCATTATTACGTAGTCCATAACTGGTGATGGAGGTGCGGTAACATGAGACGGAGCCACGTAGAAGGAATATGTGAAATTCTGTCCTGAGCCGTTAGTTGTAACCGTCAGTGTCACCAATGTTAGATTCGATACAGTTGGAGCCGTGTATGTCAGCATGAACGATCCATTTGCGTTTGTTGTGCCCTTTGTTGCAGAGAGAGTGCCATGATTTACGGTGGCTGTGAATGATACATTTGCATCGTCAGGACCAGCTGCCAGATCATATGTCGAGTTCACATAAAGTGAGAATGATTTCCCACTGCCCACTGCAGTGAACCCGTTCATCTGAACATTCTGGAATGGTGGAACATAGAAGCTCATCATTGTACTGGGTGGAACATTGTTTACCATTTGTGCTGAATATACTGTTGACACATTGGAGGCAGTGCTACCCTGTCCGTATGCACTTAACTGGAATACGTCGGCCGGAACATAATATGGGTCCGTAAATGGCAGTGATACATATTTGTCCAGACTTCCGTTAGCCCTTGATATTACACCATACATTCCTGCATAGAAGGTTGCATTTGCCTTTCCATTTGAGTTTGTCACCAACTGGATTCCTGGGAGGTTAACGCTTCCGAACAGATTGTTAAGATCCGGAACAGCTATCTGCCCAGTTACAGAACCACTTACGTTGGTGAAGTACCCACGGTTGGCACCCAGTGCATTCTGGCTTACCAGATTCACAGCATAACCATGTACGGCAACTCCAGTTGCGTTGGTTACAGTTACTGTTACGGTATCGGTTCCAGTGGGCGAAGAGATTGTGCCTGCGGACAGGGATACAGCTATATTATACTGTGGTGCAGCCATTGTAGTCTGGACAGGTATTTCAACCGGTTGGGCAACTCCGAACCCATTAGCATTTGTGGCTGAAGTCAGCTGTGCTATATCCATATATGGCTTTTCTCCAAATACTGGTGCTCCTGCCTGGTAGTTTCCAAGGAAGACATAGCTTGTAAGATTCATTCCCATCAGTCCATAGTCAGCTGTACTGTTTCCAACCATCTGGAGACCTATAGTGAATTCACCGTTGGAACCGGTTGTTCCTTGAACCTGCTCCATATCGAGCTGTGGGAATATTACGCTATCGGCTCCCCCTATCATGGTTAGCTCCGTGGATGAGGTTGTAAGTGCTATTGAACCCATTACAGTTATATCCGTTGCTTTACCCATTGCAGTAAGGTTATCCACTATTGTGTTTGCTGTTTGGTAAACACCAACATTGGATGTTGCAACGGCTGTCACGTTGCTATTTGCGGTATTTGTTACAAGAAGGAAACCATCAGCAAGTGCCATGGACTTGATAGGTTCTCCTATTGAAACATTTGCAACTAACGCATGGCTGTAGTAGTTGTAGCCTGCTGTGTTCAGATACGGGTTAAATCCGATCTGTTCTAGACTGATGACAGACACATTGTTTAAACCATTCTCCTGAACATAGAGCATTCCTCCGCTTTCACTTATGTTAGTGGGCGCAGTTCCAGAACCAAGGGACATGTTCCCTACAACTGACCACGTATTGCCAGTCGCATTGGTGAGGTTCACCACTTCGATCTGATCCATTGCAGTGTCAGAGACAAGCATGTAACTGCCACTCTCAGCAAACTGCATATCCGATGCTGCCACAGATGTTCCCAGTGTGAGATTAGCGGCTGAAAATACATGACTCATGTTTGTCATATTCAGCACAGTTATGTTGCTGCTGCCCTTGTTCAGAACGTATGCAAAGCTGTTGTTTGCACCATCAAGAGCAAGCTGGATGCTTACTGGATTTGAACCAACTGCGTAATTAGATGTTTTACCGCTTGTAAGGTTTACTGCTGTTACATTGTGTGAGCCGTAGTTTGTCACAAACGCCCATACTGATGTTGCATTCTTTGGATTAACCTGTACAATCTGGACAGCGTCTGGGTTGCTGCCTACCTTGAATTGTCTTCCAACATGAATATCACTGGGAAGTAAGTTCGTTGTTGAATTCAAGGTAAGGTTTACAAGTCCGATCATTCCAGTTGAATTATCCAGTACAACAGCAAATGTGCCGTTAGGTGCGAGTGTTGCGTCACTGTAACCTTTAAGACTTACGTTACCCAGAGTCTGGTTTCCATAGTTCACTGGCGCGTACGAAACGTTTTCTGCCGATGGGTTTCCTGCCAGTGGGGGACTCAACAGTGTACCGGTGACATTTGTCATATTAAGGGCGCCGCTGTTCACCTGGACAGTGTAGGAATATCCCGATACGGGATTTCCGGTTAATGGATTGTAAACCTCCACCGTCATGTTCTGGAATTTGCTGGAGTCCTTCATGTTCAAAGTTGGCATGTTTACAATTCTGTACGCAACTGGATATGGTGACACATCGAATTGTGTTGAACCAAGGCCGCTTACAGCGTTTATTGAAGTATCAGTTGCGGATACTGACAGGTTTATTTCTCCGGTGTAGTCGCTGGTATATATTAGAGTATTCAGCGGTGATACCTGGAACTCGAATCTGTATGTTCCATTTCCACTAGTTATACCGGTGTAAGATGTTATATTTAACAGTGCACCAGTGGGAGAATATCCAATTGTAACTGTAGCATTGTTTATAGGCGTGCCATACTGGTTTCTAACCTGTATGGTTACATTACCGTATTGCCCATCGTAATAGATCTGTGAATTTGAGACTACACCCACTTCCAAATTCTGGGGAACAACTGGGACTTTTGTTACCAGTGGAACTTTCCTCTCGTGTAATGAGAGGAAATTCCAGTACCAGAAAGTACCGATCGGAAGCGGGAGTTTCTGGATGCCTGTGAACGTAGAGTTTGTTATTGGTACGATGGTGATTGCATATCCAAGGTTCTCAAATGTTGCCTGGTCCCCCTGAATCATCTGTATCATATTCGAGGCTGTCAGTTGCCCGGTGGATGAACTGTTAGAAAGCATATAATATGTGAGGTTGTCCATCATGTTTATTGTCTGCGTTCCATTGTAATGTTTTCCACTTATAAGGGAGATGTTTCCAAATTGAGTGTAGTTTAAGTATAGTGACGATCCAGTGTAGGTAAAGCCTGTGTATGGTCCTAGATAAAATCCTGTTCCAACTCCTTTGACATTATTGTTGAAAGTTATGTAGTCAGATGCGGGGTTACCAACTATACCTGTAATTCCAAGGGATATGGCACTGTATGTGTCTGGGCTGGTAGGAGTTAAGTCACACAGGTTTGCCACCAGGGTGGAGAAGGATTCTTCTTTAACCGATGTATGTATTCCAAGAGCCGTCCAATCCGATGCTATAATATTGGCTCCTTCAACACCCAGAGGATCTTGAGACGCAACCGTTATCTGTATGGACTGAGTCACTGCCTTACCATTGTAGTACAATGTTCCTCCGGGATAGAAGAGTTTACCTGAAGTTGATGGAGAATAACTCAACGCACCGTTAGAGGCATTTATGGTTTTATTTATGGTTGCCTCTGCAGTTGCCAAGCTGAAATGATAACGTGGAACAGAACTGTCACGCCACAGAGTATCCGAAGGAGGGATAACTGTAGAAGATCCGGGAATGGAGAAGCCTTCTGCCACTACAGTAGCAAGATAGGTTTTTGGGATTGCATATTCCAGTGCCTGCCTTAATCCGGTTATGTTAAATGGAGCATTGGCTGAATACGAGTTGATCTGCTGGTACGCGTATCCAGTTCCCGGCTTATCATAGGTGTACGTGTGCGGTATAGTTTGTATTGTGGGTAAAAACGTCGGTGGTATGTCCAATATGGATTGAACCTGACCACTGGCCTCTGCGGCCACTGCCGCGGAAGGGGTGGAATATATTATAGTTTTTATTGAATACAACTTAGGCATATACTGAGCAAGCCCTGGAACATTCTTAACAAAGTAGTTAGGGTTTGCGTATAGCTGCCAGTAATCGGATGATATCCAAGCTCCCTTTGGCATTCCATAGCCGTTGTACATCATGTATGGACCTGTTCCAACCAGTCCAGGCGCATAGCCTGTTGTTGGGTTGTAGCCAAGAGTCCATGTGTTATATGCACCGGATGCCGGAAGGGAAGCGGAATAATTCCACAGTCCAGGTGTTGAAGCATATGCATGGCTGTCCCATATATGATATGGCAGAATTGGAGTATCAAGCATTGTCGACTCAAACAATGCATTTGGCTGACTGAGGTAATAAACAACAGTATTGTTGGTCACTGGCAGCATGTTAACGAGAAACAGGTAATCTCCAGAGAAATCAGCTGAAGCATGCAGTAACTTCCATGAAAGTATGAAATCCGCTGACTGCACATAGTGAGTTCTCATGGAAATTGAGTGAATAGTTTGATTTTTAACTACTGTGCCATTTGGTAATTGATATGTAACGTTCGTATAATTAGCGGTTACAGGAACTCCACTTGAAGTAACAAAAGTAGTGTTCGGACTGTATGAGTATGCATCTGCCGAGTTTGATGAAGTCAAATCATTCCACTGTACACCCGACCTTATATGAACAGTTGCTATTTCTCTTACAGGCATAGTTGTGCCATTTATTGGGTCTACTGTTGTCAAATTTGCAGGGGCAGTAGTTATATTGTACCCAGTTGCAAGCCACGGGGCATAACTTTCATTGGGCATGAAATTATATGGGGTATCATATATTTCATTAAGAAGCATGAAATCACAAAGTGTCGAGGCACTGTATAAATTCAGGTGGTTTATATTTCCTACCTCTGCCTGTGTGTAGGTTCCATTTGCGCTTGTTATGGTTGATGTAGTTGCAGATGGATTTACTGCTGAGCTTATAGCTGTAGCTTGGGTTGGACTTGCAGCATTCAGGTTATTGAAAGTACCTGAAAAAGATTCCATGATAAACATTGCTGCCACAATGAGGACCGCAAAAACTACAATCGTCTTCATAATCTTATGACTTTTGAAAATTGTTTTCATTGGTGATGGATTGGAAAAATCATATATAAATGTTTCTCACCAATTCAGTATCTCCGAAGATAAATATTGCTTTTAATAAATATTAGTATTTCTCACAGTTTCCTCGTTATAGGATAATGCTAACATTTATTATTGGATATGTATTGTATATCCAATGAAGAAGAGACCGTTGACGCCTGCCACAAGACTGGAAATAGAAAGCATAGAGGGATATTTCATCCGTACGGTGACAAAGTTCGGAAACAGCGCCAAGATAGACTGTCCAAAGGAATACCTTGGAAAGACTGTCTATGTGATCGTGACATGAACGGGGACAGGTTGCATGCAACCCTGAGAACCTTGGAACATTTCACCAACGATTCCCTTGCACTGAAGCATCACACACAGTATCTGAGCGGATTTCACTACAACCGGGATCTGCTGAAGGCTGCTGTGGCAAATACATACGTGGAGACTGTCGGCAACAGATCTGATTCCCTGTATAGGGCAGTGGAGAAGTCCACTGTAGACGCAATGAAGAACTCCCTGTTCGCCAGGATGTCAGCAATAACAAAACCCTCGGAACTGGACAAAAAGAGATGCATGATCGCATTCGATTACACAACAGAGGATTTCTACGGCGATCGCGACACTTTGTGGATACATGGCTGGACGGGTGATCATGGCGTTACGGGAAGATACTCGTACCTTACTGCGAGCATTGTCAATAAGGATCTGAGACTACCCGTATTCTCCATTCCATCGCCAATGGGCAACGACATGCCCGGGGAGGTATCGGACATGCTGCAGAGAATGAACAGCATCACCCATGATATTGATCTTGTGCTGTTCGACAGGGGATTCTACTCCAAGGAACTCATGCTGGCACTTTCCGGTATGGACATGCCATATCTCATATTCGTCCCTAAAAACCAGTGGGTGAAGGATGAACTTGTCTCCATGATACACGGAGAGAGGAAGATCGTTTTCCATGAATTCTCCTTCTACCGCGATGGCCATAAGGTCACCGGAGACACGAACCTTGCATTCCTGAAGCAGATCTATGATCACCGCACGGATGAGTATTATGACTGGGTGTTTGCAACAAATGTATCAGACATGGATCTTGAAAAGATCATCAAACAGTACAAGGCACGCTGGCGCATAGAGACCATGTTCAGGGTGCAGGACGAATGCCGCATCAAGACGAAAAGCAAAGATATCCGCGTCCGGTATTTCCTGTTTGCATATGAACAGCTGATTGAATCAATCTGGTATCTCTTCTACCATGAGGAGGTGAGTTTCAAGAAGTTTCTGATTGAGCTGAGCAGCGTATGCAGTACGCTGGTGGAAAACGAGGAGAGAAGGAGAACAACCCATTCATAGGACGTTCTGGGTCTGTGGATGGTGAGCTCGCTGTTTCCCTTCTCAAGCGATTCAGCAGCGCAAGCAATCTAAGAACTTAGCTCAAATCGGAGATACTGCCAATTATAGTTATATGTGGTATTCCTACCACTCTATGCTTGACTCCTTTCCACCGATACAATGATTTTTAATACCCTGTGCCAGGCTTTTTAAGCAGCTTGGAGCATATGGACTATAAAATAGCCAAGAGAGAATAAGTCTAGAGCCAATGTGTGATGTTAATTATGGAGGTGATTTTCCTCTTTTTAATTTTTTGTATCTCATAAATTCAACCAGAAGAGATCCTGCGAGTATGGCAACCACTGCTCCCAACCCAACTGTCGAATAGTAGAATGAGCTAGCTGTTACTTTATGCACAGGAACATCGTAGAATGAATAGGAAAATTTACTGTTACCGTAAGAAGGCGGAATTGATATTGTTATCGTAATAAGTGTTGTAGACTTAACCACAGGAGCTGTGTAAGACAAAACCAGAGTTCCATTGTTTCCTGTGGTCCCATTTCCTGACGAAATAACCCCATCGTTCGCGACAACGAGGACGGGTATCCCCGCGTAGCCAGGACCAGCCATAGAATTGTAAGTTGTATTCACATAAAGAGTGTATGTCTGGCCTGAATTTATGGTTACCATGCCATTTGTGTAGGTCTCTCCCTGCATTACTGCGTTTGCTTCAGGGTACAGAAAAGGCGAGGATGTGTTGTTAAAGACAAAAGGGCTGGACACAATATATGTCTGGTTTGAGGAATTTGTCCCTGATATGCCTATTTCGAACTCATCGTATGGGACCAGATGATCTGACTGGAAAGGTTTTGCTGAATAAAGAAGCACGTTACCAGTTTGCTGATTGTATACGGGAGAGTAAACTCCTGCATCGAAATATGCACTGGCAATGCCCGTTGAATTGGTTATTATATTTATCATAGGTATGTTTGTGGAACCAAAGTACTCATTAGGGTTAAACGCAGATCCAGTACCTCCTATGAAATATCCCCTGTTGGCACCAAGTGCATTCTGTGCTGTAAGCGTAAGCTGGTATCCGGGTACCGGGTTTCCACCGTCTGTTACGTTTACACTAATCTCAGTCTGCCCATTGAAGGAAGCACTGTTGTTTGTGTCAACTGCAATATTCACAACCGGTGAAGTGCTGTTTGTGATCATTACCGGCATTTCAAACGGTTGCGCAACCCCGAATCCATTTGAATTTGATGATGAGGTCAGTTCACCCAACAGGTCATAAGTCTGCTTACCGGTTACAGGTGCACCTGACACATAGTTACCTACAAACAGGTAAGTCTTATAAAACGCGCCATTCATTGTATAGTTAAAAGTGCTGTTGGCTCCCAGCAAGACTGAAACAAGGCCGTTCTGCCCTGTTGTACCAGTAACAGTCGTTACATCAAAATTACAACATGTTGAATTTTCAGGGATTCCGATATCACATTGTGTTCCATAGGAAATAGACTGCGCTGATGAGGTGTTAGACATGATGACTGCTGCGCTTAGTGTCTGAAGGGTGTAACCATATCCGGACAATGGTTTACCCGTTTCGGGGTTGTATATTGTCATGTTGAAATAATTCATTCCCTTATCGTTAAGAACAGGCATTGCACCTGTCCTGTACGCAACCGGATTTGGCTGGACATCCACCAGTGTATAACCAGTTCCACCAGTTACACCGGTTCTGCCCAGAGAAGCTGAAGCTGTAATATTGACTGAACCCATGTAATCAGAAGTGTATATTAGCGTGTTTTTTGGTGAGACTTCAAACTCAAAGATATATTGACCCATGGAGTTTGTGGTCCCGGTATATGATGTTATATTCAGAAGGGAACCTGATGGGCTGTAACCCACAGTTACATTTGATCCTGAAACAGGAGAACCGTACTGATTCCTTACCTCTATGGTTATGTTCCCGTATTCTCCATCATTATATATGCGAGAATTTGAAATAACACCGACCTGGAGATATTCTTCGGTAGAATTTACGACATTGACTGTGAGTTTACTCCTTTCGTGAAGCGAAAGAAAATTCCAGTACCAGAATGCACCTATTCCAAGATCATCTTTAACTATGCCGGTAAAGGTAGAATTTGTTATTGGTATTGTCTTGATGGGGTAGCCGAGGTTTATCATTGTAGATTCATCTGCGGCGATTGATTGAATTTCACTGGAAAGTTTCAGCCTCTCTGTGAAATTTGTTGTACTGTCAATCTCCACTGTTAGATTGTTCATAAGATCGGTAATCTGAGTTCCATCGTAGGTGACACCGTTGTATACTATGGAAGTGAATGGTCCCAGATAAAGACCGGTGCCATTGCCCAGTGTATTGTAAAGTTCAAGGAAAAATCCAGTGGGATCGCCAACAACTCCCGTTATTGGACAGGTTATGGCATTGTATGCATAATCCTCTGTATTTGCACATGCTGTGCTTGACGCCTCCTCGGTAACTGTTGTAGCAATACCTATTGCACTCCACTCTGTTGATATGGTGTCCATCGCTTCAACAACTGAAGGGTCTTCTGCGGCTGATGCAACCTGTATATCAGCCTTTACCTGTTTTCCGTAGTAATACCACTCCCCACTCCTATTTACCATTCCCGGAATCTGTGAGATTATCCTTTCAGCCAGTCCTGGATCATAATTGTACTGCGAAACATTGGAATCATGCCATAATGAGTCTGATACAGGAACTATCGAGGAACCAGTGACATCATACCCTTCAAATATTACATTTGCGATATATGATTTATCGGTTGCATAGTTCAGCGCCTGCCTGAATTCAGTTATATTGAATGGTTTATTGTTTGGTAAGGAGTTTAGCTGTATGTAGTTGTACCCGGTTGATGGCTTGTTGTAAATATATGTTTGGGGAATGGCAGTAAGTGTTGGAATGAAGGATGGAGGTGGTGGAAGTACTATTGAATATATCTTACCCTCCTGTTCTGCAGCCACTGCCGAAGAGTATTGCGAATAAAAGATGTCCTTTATGGACGATATCTTTGGGTTATACTGTGACAGGGATGAATTGTATCCAGCAAAGAAATCAGGATTTCTATATATCTGCCAGTAGTCTCCGGAAATCCATTTTCCTGATGGTACGCCTAACCCACCGGAAATTATGAATGGCCCGTCGCCAATCAGTCCGGGTATTGAACCTGTTGCGCCATTGTATCCCAAATCCCATGCGTTATAGGAATCCGATGCGGGAAGAGAGGATGAATAATTCCACAATCCGGTTGTTGAAGCATAATCGTGTGAAGACCAGACGTTGTAAGGTATTATTGGAGGTGTGTCCATTGTGCAGTCCACAAATGTTGCTGAAATATTGCTTAGATAATATTCCACAGTCAGGTTGTTTACAGGAACAACATTGACTATATTCTGGAATTCCCCGCTGTAGTCATATGAATCAACCAGTATTTTCCATGAGAGGATGAAATCCGCCGCCTGGAGGTAATAGGTTTTCATGGTTATTGGATTCCATGTCTGGTTTTTCCCTGTTAAAGTATTGTAATAACGATTATATGTGTAGTTATAAGCCTGGCCACAGGTACTGACGAAACTTGTATGATTTGAAAAAACATAAGTGTCCTGTGAATTTGATGAATTCCAATCTGTCCATTTTACACCTGGCCTTAAATTAACTGTCCAGATATAATTGACCGGCTCTTCGCATCCGGTAACCGGGTCAAATGTCTGTATGCCCTTCCCGGAAACATTGCTCTGAGAGTACGATGAGGCAAGCCATGGGATTATTGTCTGGTTTGGAAGCTGGACTGCTGGTGTCTGATATATTTCATTCAACAGGAAGAAATCGCAGAAACCCTCTGCTGTGAATGTGTTGAGATCGTGAAGGTTTCCTACTTCACCTATATCATATGTGCCATTTGACTGGCCGGACCCAGTTGATACGGAAGGCAGTACAGTCTGACTAATAACCGACGAACTAATTGCGTTTCCATTTATTGCTGATGGCGTTACAGGAGCAGCAAAATCCATTAAGGGATTAACAGCCCCCTGGATTGGACTGATAACGAACAAAACTGCTATGGAGAAAGCGGTTACAACCATTAACTTCTTAAAAAAGGTACCTTGGGAGAATGATACTCTCATGCAAGATTAAAATAAGCGTACGTATTTAAGGAATTGTGAATAAATAATATTTCTATTTATACCAGAATTTACTTTCCTCTTATGGCCGAGGTAAATGGAATCACGGAAATGGTCAGCAGAACAAGGGAGAAGTATCAAAGAATATCCGGTTCATTCAACGAGCTTTCCCGGAGGTTGTGGGCTGCCAATGAAAGTATTTCCTTAGGTTACGGTGGAATTGAGATAGTGTCCAGGGCAACAGGTCTCTCACGACCGACAATACATAAGGGAATAAAGGAGATAGAGGAAAGTCTTTACCCGAAGGACAGGACACGCAGGAGTGGTGGCGGCAGGAAGGATCTCACGGTGAAGAACCCTGATCTTGTCACAAAACTGAGGGATCTGGTTGAACCTTCCATTGCAGGCAATCCACAATTATCCATTCTCTGGGTCAGTAGAAGTCTCCGTCACCTGGAAACAGAAATGAATGCATCAGGATATGCAATAAGTTATGCAAAGATCGGCAATATACTCCATGATGAGGGATTCAACCTGAAGGGAAACAAAAAGACAAGGGAAGGGAAGAGTCATCCTGACAGGAACGAACAGTTCCAGCACATAAACGATACTGCAATGGAATTCATGAATAACAAAGAACCCGTAATATCGGTGGATGCAAAGAAGAAAGAACTGATCGGAAACTTCAGGAACAACGGGAAGGAATGGAAGGTTCCAGGAGAGGTGGATGAGGTCAATGCATATGATTTCCTTTCCAGTGCAGAAGGAAAGGCAATACCATATGGTGTATACGACATAAAGGCAAACGAGGGATGGGTCAATATCGGAATAGATCATGACACAGCTGAATTCGCCGTTGAATCCATAAGAAGGTGGTGGAATCTCATGGGAAAGAAGAGGTATCCCAATGCAACGAGACTGATGATTGCAGCTGATGGTGGTGGATCCAACGGTTCACGTGTTAAACTGTGGAAGGTTGAATTGCAGAAGTTCGCTGATGAATCCCATCTTGACATAACAGTCTGCCACTTCCCTCCAGGCTGGAGCAAGTGGAATAAGATCGAGCACAGGATGTTCTCGTACATTACCATAAACTGGCGTGGAAAACCTCTGAGATCATATGAAACCATAATTGAACTCATAGGCAACACCCGAACAGAGAAAGGATTGAAGATATCCACGGACATTGATAAGGGAATATACGAAACGGGGAAGGAGATAACAGACGAGGAGTTGGAAAAGATAAACCTGATCAAGGATGAATTTCACGGTAACTGGAACTACACAATAGGATCAAGAACTATTGGAGCGAAAAATAATATTCATTAACGAAAACTAAATATATCTATGTTGTCCGATAAATAGACAATAACGGTCTAGTTGACAATTTCCTCCTTGACTTCTATATATGGAGAATCGTCCGATATCTGAAACTTTGCGTTTAGTGGTATAAGTAGCTGTTCGTCTCCATGCCCAAATGGGGCACCGTAAAGTGATGGTTTGTTTGTATCATTGATAAATCTCTCAATTACCTCTTCTACCGACGGAGTTGGTTCATCCTTGTCCACGATGATCCTGAAATCACCGAAAACATAACCTGCAAAGTTGTTTATTCCGGCTAGTTTCATTGTGTAGAAATATCTGTCCACATCTCCTGAAGTTATGTTGGTGTCCTCCATGAAAAAGATCTTATTGTCTGTCGCAGGCATATAAGAGGTCCCAAATAAAGAGGCGGATACGGAAAGGTTTGTTCCTAATGAGAGCCCCTCGCATTTTCCTGGTATGATGTATTTTATAATTCTGTCCCTACTATTTGAATTTATTTCAGTTGTTTTTCCCTCAAGCAGATCAAGAAATAACTTGTATGAAGGCTTTGACATCTCCTGAAGATCGGAAGCCACCATTGGTCCATGGAACGTTACAATGTTTGTGTATTTTCCGATTGCCATATGAAGGGCAGTAATATCACTGTAACCGACAAAGATCTTGGGCCTCTCCCTTATTGCATCATAATCCAGGAGATTAAGTATGTGTATGCTTCCATAGCCACCTCTTGCATTGAATATTGCCTTAACATTGTCATCCTTGAATGCTGACATAAGCTCTTCTGCACGATCCTTAGCAGGAGCGGCCAGATCGTTTCTCTGCACAAGTTTCTTTATATTTTTTCCTACAGAAACTTTGAATCCCATCTTCCTCAGTCTGGATATCCCCTCTGAGAGCTGCTTTATGTCTGGCGCACTTGCGGGGGAAATAACTCTTATCTCGTCACCAATGTTCAGTTTAGGAGGTTTTATTCTTTCCACTTTTCTCACCCAATCCCGTTACATACAAAGATGCATTCAAAACTCGCTTCTGATAGTTCTCAAACTATTTTTGAAACATCTGACCAACTGGCTTCTGCCTGAACTGGAATTTTCTTGAACCAACAGCCTGAATTTCAAATGCCGGATGTGAAGCGCCCTTTCGGTTTTGACCTATGCCTTCTCGTGTTATATAAAAGGCAAGTTTTCCTGTTTTACTGCATTTTGAGTTGACTGAAATCATTATGTTTTATCAAGGCTGTTTTCTGTTTGTATGCTTTTACTTAAATGCTTTTTGCAGTAAGGGATTGCGAGGATTATATTTATCTTTGCCTTAAAACCACACTCTCCGCATGTTTTTCATTCCAAAATAGAATTGGCCTGTTTCTATCGTTGATTGAACTTATTGGTTATGGTTGGCAGCAGTGGATGCCATGGTTGTAGCAATCCCAGCATTGGGAAGTTTTGATTTATGCCATGATATTATGGCTTTTCTAAATATTCTACATCGCCTCCAATAATGAATCTGACAAAGTTTCTTCATAAAGATGGATATCAGGTTTGTGAGAAGACATTTGGTCCGTAATTGGACTTCATGCTGTTGTTTCTTGTAAGCACATACATGTTATTTTTCTTGAGAAACCCACATATTATATACCCATTTGTAAATAGACTGGATATAATTTTTCCAGTGGTTTTCTGTATCTGGCCTGCCGACTCCATATCCAACTTTTTCAAATTCAAAAAATCAGCTGGAATCTCCACTCCTATATTTTTCTCATTATAATCTAGTACAAAATGATCAGGAACCTTTGCGACATTGTATATAACGTGTGGAACTGGAACTGGTAATTTAGGAATATTTAGCCACCATTCCGATAGAATTCTGTCAGTATTCAGTCCAAAGTTGAGACTATCATCGAGCTTGCCATAGAAATTAAAGTGATAATTTCTTGATATTGCCCCTATTTTACCAATATTAAGGGATGCATTTACTCTCATTAGTGGGTCAAACGTCCAGGTTATAAGGTCATACCCATTTTCAACAGCCCAGTTCTTCTGTGCAATTTTAAGTGCGTAACCAATACCTGACCCTTTTACGTCATTCGCAATGCCAGTCAGGTGAGAATACAGGTATAATTTACCACTCCTGTACCCCGGGAAACCAAAATTTATGCCTTTAATTTTTCCATGCTCTCTAGCCACTAGAGAAATCCCGCCATTGAAATTCGCTGCTAGAAATATGTCCTTGATATCCTGATCAAGTGATACTGAACCCCAAGCTGACTTAATAACATCTGTGATTTCTCTCGCGGAATCTATATTCCTGAGAACTTCTATTTCCACCATTGTATGGTATTTTACAACCATTAATAACATTGCATTTGCGGATAGTTGGTGACAACACGCAGTTACTTCCCTTACCCATTATATACGAACTGTGTTGGTTACCATTGGGCAAATAATGGAATTGAGCATTATTTGTTAAGTATGCTTTCAATAGTGGAAGCTCCGGACGCAATATACGGATAACCACTGAATCCATTCGCCTGTGCATCTTCCAGAGCTGTTATGGTTACACCATGTATATTAGTTGGGGTGTAAAGTTGCCCGTTCAGCATATATGTTCCAAAGCTCCCCGTGATAACAAGCACTGTGTTCATGTGATGGGGAGTGCTTAAAAGGGCTGATGGGGTGTGTGGGGCAAGATTGCTGATGTCTATCAGGTTCGTATATTTGTAAACGAGTGAAGATATACCTGGAGGCACGGATGAGTTTACAACTGACAACCCTGCGCTAACAAGATTTGAGCTTGCTATATGTGTATTGTTACTGGCGTAAGCATACAGAGTTTCATTATACATATATACAGGATAAAAAAATACCTTTACGCCCGTGTCGTGATTTGTGTAGGAAAAGGAGTCCATAAATAGCAGACCAGGCAGGCTCGCTGCATTACCTTTTTCATTGGGATCTGAATAATGCCCTTTTGTCTTAACGTTTGTAACTCCCTGATAATGGTAAAAGGTGTAGTTAAGGGACCACGATATGGCAGCCCCTATTGGGCAACCCACCCATGATATGAAATAGACGTTTTCCTGACCAGATCCTGCGAAGTTTTTATTACTTATTTCTGTGAATGAACCCCATGGTATCGACGTTGGGGCGGTGAAATTTGACTGACCTGTATTGCTTGAGTTAAAATGAGGAAGAGGAAGATAGCCTGCGAAATATAGAACTGTTACTATGAGTACTGCTCCAATTACAATAACCATTATTTTTGGTAATACGTTAGAATTTGGCTTAACCGGTTCAGGTTTTTTCTTGTTTTTATTGTTGCTCATCTAATAAACACCGTCTGGTATATGAATGCAATCAAAATGTTAATGCACACTTATAAACTTTTCTCGAAGTAATTTTTTTAGATCAGATAGTGCCAGATCTTCGTGGAAAGCTGGAAACCATCTAACACATGGCGAAAAATTACAGATTATTTTTATAAGCTATAACCACAAAAAGATATTTAAAGGAATTCTTCCAGGAATTCCTCTGTAACCTTAACTGGTTCTCTTTCCACAAGTGATGTGTTGGCTATTATTGGATCATAGTCCTCGTATGTCTTCTCTTCTTTCTGGTATAGAACGCCAATGGGGATTTTATCTCCAAGTTCCTGTGCGAGTTTGTATGCTCCAAGCAGATCTGTTTTATCGTTGTTTTCAAGCTTGTAGACTCTCTTCCTGAAATAGTCGTATGAGTTGTTCTTGTTGTATGTTACACATGGGCTGAAAACATCTATGAATGAGAAACCTTTGTGCTGTATGCCCAGCTTTATCATTTCCTGAAGATGCTTTGCGTCCCCTGAAAATGCCCTCGCCACAAATGTTGCCCCGGCTGCCAGTGCAAAGTCAAGTGGATTTAACGGCTTCTCTATGTTTCCGTTTGGTGTAGATTTCGTTTTCACTCCCATTTCTGCCGTTGGTGAGGCCTGACCCGTAGTGAGCCCGAATACCTGGTTGTCCGAAACTATGTATGTTATGTCTATGTTTCTCTTTGCGGCATGATAGAAGTGTTGTGTTCCCTCGAAAAATCCGTCCCCGTCTCCTCCATACCCTATTACGGTCAGTTTTGGGTTAGCCCATTTGATTGCGGAGGCAACAGGAAGAAGTCTTCCGTGCAGGCCATGAAATCCATAGGTGTTTATGAATTCAGGCATATTGCTTGAGCATCCAATTCCAGATGCTATTACAGCATCCTTTGGCTCTATTCCCATGTTTGCAAGCACCATTGATATTGCCGAGAGCTGTGCAAAATTACCACAGCCTGGGCACCAGTCAGGTTTTACCTTTCCCTTGTAATCAGCTATTGTCACCATTTTAATTACTCCCTATTTTCTTTTCAATTTCTTTTGATAGAGCCTCCGGGTAGAAGCTCTCCCCGTCATATTTAGTGATGAGTTCAGTCTTTATTGAGAATTCTGACTTAAGCAGGCGGTTCAACTGTCCGGAGAAATTATTTTCCACGACGATTATCTTCTTTCTACCGCTAAGTTTCTTTTCTATGTCCCTGTTGAACGGATGTACATGGAATATTTCCATTGCCCCAACCTTAATGCCTTTCTCCCTGAGTATGTCGACAGCTTCCTCCACTGAACCCTGCGTGGAACCCCACTGGACAACCATGTACTCTGCATCGTCTGCCCTGTAGAGAGGTGTTGGAGGAATTTCCTTCATGTAGGTTTCCATCTTCTTCATCCTCTTCTCCATTGAGAGAATTCTCAGCTTAGGATCGGTTTCTGCATCGCTCACAACGTCTCCAAATTCATTATGCTCGTCTGAATCTTCATTATGCATCAGACCTGGCTGTCCGGGTATTGCCCTGAATGAAATGCCATCATCACTGTATCCATATCTCTTGTAATCCTTCTGATTGTCCTGTGCCCTCTTTCCATGATCTATCTTGAAATCAAGGTTGAGCTTCCCAATTGTCTCATAGTGCTCCGCTAGATAAAGGTCCACCATCAGGATCACAGGCATCTGGTATCTTTCTGCAATGTTAAGTGCATCCCGGGTCAGGTAGAAGAGTTCCTCAATGTTTCTTGGAGCCAGTATAACTTTGGGATAATCCCCCTGAGAAGCTCCAATGACCTGCATGAGATCGCCCTGTTCAGTCTTTGTTGGTAGACCTGTTGAAGGGCCTGCTCTCTGGGCTTCGTAAACAACCAGGGGTACTTCGACCATGCCAGCCATTCCGAGTGCCTCTGTCATAAGAGAGAAACCGCCCCCTGAAGAACCGGTCATGGCCCTTACTCCCGCGTAGTTGGCACCTATTGCCATGTTTATTGCTGATATCTCGTCCTCAGTTATCTTTACGAACACCCCGTACTGTGTCGAATGTTCCGCAAGGAAATGCAGTATCGATGAAGCGGGAGTCATTGGATAGCCAAAATACATCTTCAGTCCGCCGTTAACCGCTCCTAGACCGGATGCTTCCCCACCGGCTATTAAATACCTCTTTTCCTTTGTTACTTTCAGGACTTTCTTTATTTTCTTGTATTTTTCCGAATAGTAGTCATAGCCTTCCTTTGCAGCCTTTACGTTCTGCTCTGCAATGTCACCCTTCTTTCCAAACTGGTCCCTTATAACATCAGCCAGTATGTCAAAGTCCATTTGAAGACTTCCCATAGCGGCACCGATTGCAACCGTGTTTTTCAGAAGTGTGTTCTTGCTGTATTTGAGGGCTATTTCACCCAGCGGAACGGGAGTGTAATCAATATCGTACTCCTTATATCCTGTTAAAGCGCTGTCGAAGATTGCCACACCCTCCTTTGGAAGAACTGAAGCCCCACCTTCGTTAATTTCTGGGTTCGTATGCCTTTCTAGAGCATCCTTGTTCAGGGCTATCAGGACATCCAGCCCATCACCCTGGGATCTGACCTCCCTGTTTGAGGCCCTTATCTGGTACCAGCTCTGTCCTCCCCTAATGATACTCTGATAATAATTGTAGGTGTTGACGTGCATTCCACTTCTGGAAAAAACTTTTGCAAGTATGAGACCAGCAGACTGGACACCGTCTCCTGCCGCCCCTCCTACTCTAATGATAACTTCATCATTTTTCATTTTTACCTTGCAGTAAATCACTAAATTCTATTAATCTTTATGCAGGCAATAAGGTAAATGTGTCTGAATCATTTTTTCCTATGAGTGCAGGTAATATGACATAATTCACAAAACGGCTATTCAGATAAAAAGATTAACAGTGATATTTCTCCTATTCTTTCCAAATTTTCCCTATTTTCATGAAATCCAGAGCGTTTATGCGTGACTTTACATCCATTTTATTTTAGTTGACATTGAATCGGCATTTACCAGGGCTTTCCAAACACTATGGTGTGGGTGCACTACTCCTTTACCATGCTTTCCAGGTTCATTGCCTTTCCGATCAATTTAGAGATATCTGATTTACATTCCATTTTCACTGTCACACTCTTCCCTCTTGCCGCATAATTCAGATTTATGTCCTTCATGTATCCCATTGTGGATATGAGTGATACAGATTCATCATGTGAATGGATTTCATTGTATATGAGTGCAAGGAACAGGTATGCCATGAGCGAGAAGAACATGTGAACCCTTATCTTATGTGGAGTCCAGTGGTACAGTGGAAATGCCATGTCCACTGTATTTATTGTCCTGAAACAGTGTTCAACCCTGTTTCTCTTCCTGTACAGATCAATAACGTTTTTTGCATCCATGTCCATGATGCTTGTGAATATGGCGTTCTTTCCCATCATGGATAAACGCCGATCCATCCTTTCCTGATCTATTTCAAGTGATGGAAGCAGTATGGTTTCATTGAGGTTTTCCGATTCGAGGTATATACGGGCTTTCTCCATGGAATCAGAATCACCTGAATCCATGATCTTCTTCACTCTTGCCATTACCTTCTCCATCCGTTTCATGAACTTTGCCCTTCTTCTCTTCTCAAGGGACTGTGAATGGTACAGTATGATCCTGTGTTCCCTCCCGTATACATTCCTGGAAAGTTCAATATGGGAATCATTTTCAACAGAAAGTTCCATGATGTCATGGTGATCGGACTGCTTCAGTGCACCTATGTATCTTCTATTGCTTATGAGATCAATATTGGCCTTTGAGTTGTATCCCCTGTCGAATATGAGTGTTGAATCCACAGGTATGTTGCCTGTTATGGATTCAAATGTTTTTGAATCATGCACATTTCCTGCATATGATTCAAAGTACAGCGGTATGTAATCATAACTTGAAGCTATGTAGTATGATACCTGGTTCAGGTCATAGCGATGTTTCTTGTTGTGACCCTTCTTTGCCATATCATTCTCCTCCATGAATGTGTACATGTTTGAGGCATCAAAAAAGATGTTTTTGAAATCGTATCCAAGTTCAATGATCTTATCCCTCATACTGTCCTGTATACGCTTCATGTCTCCATCAGAGAAACGATCCATGGCATTCCAGAAATCCTGTGAACCCACCTTGGGGAATATGATGGATGCATAATCCCTGTTCATCCATTTCTCAATACTGTTCTTTGAGCATGGATCTGACAGTCGGTTCATTATGAAGAGAAGCATGTAATCACCGGGTGACATGCCCTTCCCCTTATGCCCAATGATCCTGTTCACAGTATCCCTGAGACCGATCTTACTGTCCATGTACAGTGCGGATAGAGTGGAACCGGCACTGTAGCTTTTCAGTACAATATCATTGAGACCGTTCTCAAGAATCTCTGCGAGATCCTCTGCTGTACCCACACCATTAGAGTGGAAAAATACTGTAAAATTCTGCGTTTCTTGGAATATGGTATCGGATAGGTGTAAAGTCACGTTACTCTATTAAATATAAAACTCCGCTGATACGGGATCTCATGGATATAATCCATGAGGGTCAGAGAACGAGGTAAAGAATGGTCTCAGCACAGAGTCAGGATCTACTGAAACTGTATCATGTCATCTCCGTTATCACCGAGTTTCCACCTCTGTTTGTAACCTCATAGGAGGTATCTGAAACAGCAGCAAGATCACTGTGGTGGGTGATAATTATCATCTGGGGGACAAGATTCTCGTTTTTCAGGGAGTACTGTATTATGTCCTTCAGATCCTTCCTCCTCTCCTCATCAAGATAGGTTGTGGGTTCATCCATTATTATGGTACTTATTGTTCCGGTGAGGTAACGTGCTATTGAAAGCCTTACTGCAATGGCAAGTGAGGTCTTCTCTCCCCCGCTGAGTGTATTCAGGGACTGTTCCATTCCATTCTGGGTAACTGTTATGTCAAAATTTTCATCAATTTTCATGTCATCGATATTGAGCCCAAAGGAGTTCACATAACCCCTGGCGCGGTTTGTAATCCTCTCTGCGGAATCCTTTCTCATTATTTCCTGCACTCCATCCTTGCCGAAAGCGTCCCTTATTCTGGAGAGTTTTGATACGGCTTCAGAAATTCTCTCATATCTTTTCGTCGATGATTCCAGTGATTCAATCCTGTTTTTTTTCTCAGCAATTGACGTTTCGAGACCTGATATTTCGGTTTTTATAGACGATTCCATGCCAATCAGTTTATTTCTGGTATTTTCAGCCCCTGTTCTCTCTTCCTCTATGTTTTTCAGTTCAACGGAGATATTCTTGAGAGAATCAATCTTCTGCCTTTTTTCATCTGCCTTTGTTCTCATCTCGCCAACAGATTCAAAAATTGCTTTTTCAGTGGATTTCTCAGCAGCAAGGGTTGTACGATATATATCAAAGCTTCTGTACCTTGCATCAATCTCGGAAATTCTCTTCATGGAATCCAGCGGGGGCTTGAAGCCAAGGGTGTTTTCAATGGACGTTGTTCTCTCCTCCACAGACCTTATTTCAGATTCGATCGTGGTCATCCTGTTTTCAATGGAGGATTGGTCATACCGCCTGGACATTTCCCTGTAAGTTGAAAAACTCTGTTCTGATGCCCTGAGTTTCTCCAACCTGGGTTTAATGACATCAAGATCTGTTCGGTTCTTCACGTATCCCATGTAATCCGTAGAAATGAGTTCTAACCTCCTCTCCAGGTTCTTTATGTTTTCCCTGGTTTTATCCACTGAGGTAAGCAGTGCTGCAAAATCGTCCAGTTTTCTTGATTTCAACCTGTTCTCCAGATCCTGAAGTTTTCCCAGTTCAGTGATCATGGTTTTCTGCCTGCTTTCAGATGATGCGATAATCTCCCTATACTCCCTCTCCTTCTGTTCATATTCACTTTTCAGCTTCTCGTAGTGTTCCGCATCAAGTTCAGAATTGCATACGGGGCAGATGCTTTTGCCCTCGATCATGGATCGGTTTTTTTCCAGTTCTTTCAGCTGATCCGTTGCATTCCTTACGACATTCTTCTCGCCCTCAATGGATGATTTTTTCTCATAAACCATTTCTGAGGATTTCTTCCTCAGGTCGTTAAGGACAGTAACATCCTTCAGGTCTTCGGGTCTCTCCAGAAGTCCGGTTAAACCGGTCCGGAGTTCCTCCAGTTTAATATTCTGGGATTCCAGATCCTTCTTTGCACCCTCAAGCTGTTTTGTATAGTGCAGAAAATCATCCTTTATGCCCTCCCTCTTTCGAAGAGATCG